>JAICVT010000244.1 GCA_025935235.1 Ktedonobacterales bacterium
CGAGGCATGGGCGCGGGCGGTCGAGGCAGCGCCATCTCCGGCGGCGCGGCGGCGGGCGCAGACGCGGCTGGCATGGTGGGCGCGGCGCGGCGTGCGGGCGGCGCAGCGAATCGTCCTATACGAAAATGTATAAGACAATTTCGTATAAGACATTTTTGTATAGGACGCTCGCGGCGGTCGTGTCCACTCGATTGAGCGGCTTGAGCGGCTATGCGCCATCGAGCATCGCAAGCGCGTGCTGGGCCTCGGCGCACACGGATGGCTCGGCGTCGTTGGCCAGCGTGGCGGCCAGCGCGGCGCGCGCCTCGGCGCCACCCAGCCGCCCCAGCGCCCATGCCGCATGCCCGCGCACCAGCGGCTCCGGGTCGCCCAGCGCCTCGATCAGCGCGGGGATGGCGACTGGGTCGCCGAGATTGCCTAGCGCGATGCAGACATTGCGCAGCAGCCCGCGCCGCTTGGCGCGCTTGATCGGGCTGTGGCTGAAGCGCTCGCGGAATCCGGCATCGTCGAGCTTCAGCAGCGGAATCAGCTCCGGGCTGGAGCCAACCGCCGCGCGCGGGCGAAACTCCAGCCGGTCTCCAGCGCCCAAGCGGCCGCTGGCGCGCAGCCGCCGCTCGGCCACCAGATTCACCGGGCAGACCTGCTGGCAGATGTCGCAGCCGAAGATGTGCGCGCCGATCAACGGGCGCAGTTCTAGCGGGATCGCGCCGCGATGCTCGATGGTCAGATACGAGATGCAGCGGCGCGCGTCGAGCACGTAGGGCGCGACGAAGGCGTTGGTCGGGCAGGCATGCAGGCAGACCTCGCACTGGCCACAGTTGGCGGCCAGCGGCGCATCGGCGGCCAGATCGAGGCTGGTGACTAGCTCCGCCAGAAAGACCCACGACCCCCAGCCCTTGGTCAGGATGTTGGTGTTCTTGCCGTACCAGCCCAGGCCAGCGCGCTCGGCCACCGCGCGGTCCACCATGCGCCCGGTATCGCAGAAGACGATGCTCTTCTCGTCGCCAGGCGACGCCAGCTCGCGCACGAAGGCCGCCAGCGCATCCAGCTTGCGGCGGATGACCTCGTGGTAGTCGTCGCCCCAGGCATAGGCCGAGACACGCCCATGCGGCTCGCTGGGCGCGCTCAGGTCGCGCGGCGCGTCGGTCAGATAGAAGACGCCCAGCGCGATCACCGACCGCGCGGTGGGCAGCAGCGCGCGCGGATCGCTCGACACCTCGGCGCGCTCCGGGGTCAGCCAGTCCATGCCCTCGAAGAAGCCCGCCGCGATGCGCGTCTTGAGCGCCGCTTCAGCGCGCGGCAGTGGCGCGGCGCTGGTGATGCGCACGAGGTCAAAGCCCAGCGCATACGCGCGCTCGCGGATACGCTCGCTCAGCGCGGCGGGCATCAGCTCGCACTCGTCAGCCTGCTCGTCAGCCTCAAATACATCCATGTCTCATTCTCAACGCATGCGCTGGCTATGCGAACACATGCGGCTCTGGCAGCGCCTCGCTGTGCGCCCGCCGCGACTGCACGAGCAACTCCAGCAGCTCCTGTCCGCGCTGGAGCGCTTCCGCATATGTGTCGCCATGCGTATGGACAAGGTCGCCCCACTCCGGCAAGCTGACGACATACGCATCATCTTCGTTCGACCACTGGATAACGATGGTGTAGCGCAGCGACGTCTCACTCATGGCTGCTGGCTCCTCTGTCTGGCTACATTAGCGCGATGCACAGCTTCACGGACATCGCGCTCTTGGTAGGGTTTTGCGTCTTTTCCATCTTGGCCAGCAAGGTTCACTTCAAGATCAGGAATAAGCGAATGTCTCCAGATCTGGTGGCTGGTTCCTGACTGCCTCTCGACATGCCAGCCTGCATGCAGCAAATCTGCCCGAAGCTGCCGCAGTTTGCGTGGCATGTGATCCTCCAATTTGCGGTTATCGTACCATACCGTTTCTCGGTCCGGTCGTCTCCCCATATTCCACCTTTGAGCCGCTCGCGCGGACCAGCGTTATGGAAAGGAGGAGGCGCGGCGAAGTCGCGGATCCCTGCTGGAAGTCCTATCGCTGGGCGCTGTCGGTACTAGCTGAATTGTGGCCCCAAGGCCCATTCTCTATACTGATACCCAATGCGAGCGCGATTGCTGGCTATGCCAGCCAGCGCTCCAATCGCGAACCCATCTCGCGGTCGGGCAACGAAGAAAGCAGGGCTGCTATGCCAGACGCACAACGGCGCGCAGAGTTGGCGAGTCGCATCGAGCAACGCCGCCAGGAGCTGGGAGCGCGCAGCGATGTCAGCCAGCGCCTGCGCGAGCTTTCGGCGTCTGGCAGCCGCATTCCAGCTCCCGCTGGGCGCAACCAGCGCTCGACCCTCAACACGGTCATCATCACGGCAATCGCGGGTGTGGGCCTGCTCATCATCGCCGCCATCGCCGCCATCGTCATCATCAGCGGCGTCTGGGTGCAGTCGCAGCTCACCAGCTCGCCCTCGACGACGGTCGAAGACTTCTACGCCGCCATGCACCAGCAAGACTATGCGACCGCCTATGGCAAGTTTTCCAGCGCGGCGCAGAGTCACCTGACTGAGGCGAAGTTCGAGCAGACCATGCGCGCGACTGATCTGATCGCGGGGGGCGTGCAGTCCTACACGATCGTCACCACCACTACCAACGGGCAGGCCGCGACGGTGACGGTTGATGTCGTGCGGCAGGGCAATAGCTCGGTCGCGCAGGTCTTCAAGCTGACCCTGACGCAAGAGCAGCAGACCTGGCGCATCGCGACGATCCAGCAGACCGGGCAGACCTCGGCGCCCACACCCTCGAATTGACCAGCGCATCTGGCGCACCGCGTCGTAGCGAGAGCGTGGCGCCCGCACAGTTCGGCGTGCGCTCGCCAGCGTCGCGTGCGCCGGAATGGCAAGCATGCGTTGAGGCTTCGATCCGCATCACTCCTGGCCTCGAAGGGTCCTGTGGACCTACCAGAGAGGCCGAAAATGTGCTATTATAAGTAGAGGTTTACGAGGTACCGGCAGCGTGGTGTGGGGACATGAACGTTGTCGAGGAGGGCAGCAGACACGCTATGGCGACAGTATCGAAAACATCGGAGTACACCGCAAAGGACATTGAGATCCTGGAAGGTCTCGAGCCTGTGCGGAAGCGCCCCGGCATGTATATCGGCAGCACCGACATCCGTGGGCTGCATCATCTGGTGACCGAGGTGGTGGACAACGCCATTGACGAAGCGATGGCTGGCGTCTGCGACCGCATCCTCGTCACGATCCACCCGGATGGCTCGCTCTCTGTCGACGATAACGGTCGCGGCATCCCTGTCGAGCCACACCCTAAGGCCCCCACCAAATCCACGCTGGAGATCGTGATGACGACCCTCCATGCGGGCGGCAAGTTCGGCGGCGACGGCTACAAGCAAGGCTCCAGCGGTCTGCACGGCGTGGGCGTCTCGGCGGTCAACGCGCTCTCAGGCTACTGCCGGGTCGAGGTGCGTCGCAACCACAAGCTCTATATGCAGGAATACCATCACGGCGTGCCAACGGCTCCCGTCAAGCCCATTGGCTCGGCGACCGGCACCGGCACGACGGTGACATTCCTGCCCGATCTCGCCATCATGGAGACCGGCGACTTCCAGTTCGATGCGCTGGCCGAGCGCTTCCGCGAGATGGCCTACCTCAACCGCGAGGTGACGATCAAGATCATTGACGAGCGTCCCGACCGCGAGCAGGAGGCGACCTTCTACTTCGATGGTGGCCTGCGCTCCTTCGTGCGCCACCTCAACAAGAATCGCAACGTGCTGATGGCGCGCCCGGCCTATGTCGAGCGCAAGGTCGAGAAGACCATCATCGAGGTGGCGATCCAGTACAACGACAACTACAGCGAGACGGTCTACTCGTTCGCCAATGGCGTCAACACGGTGGATGGCGGCTCGCATGTGACGGGCTTCCGCTCGGCGCTGACCCGCACGCTCAACGAGTATGGGCGCAAGGCCAATCTGCTCAAAGATTCCGATGCCAACCTCAGCGGCGACGACGTGCGCGAGGGGCTGACGGTGGCCATCAGCGTGAAGCTGCCCGAGGCGCAGTTCGAGGGCCAGACGAAGGGCAAGCTGAACAACGCTGAGGTGCGCACCCAGGTCGAGATGGTGGTGACCGAGATGCTCTCGCAGTATCTGGAGGAGACGCCATCCGAGGCCAAGCGCATCATCGAGAAGTGCCTGAACGCCGCCCGCGCCCGCGACGCCGCCCGCCGCGCCCGCGAACTGGTGCGCCGCAAAGACGCGCTTGACTCCACGCTGCCCGGCAAGCTGGCCGACTGCTCCGAGCGGTCGCCACAGCGCGCCGAGCTGTACCTTGTGGAGGGCGATAGCGCCGGCGGTTCGGCCAAGCAGGGGCGCGACCGGCACTTCCAGGCCATCCTGCCGCTGCGCGGCAAGATCCTGAATGTGGAGCGCACACGGCTCGACCGCATGCTGACCAGCGAGCAGATCACGAACATCGTGACGGCGCTCGGCACCAGCATCGGCGACACCTTCTCGCTCGATAAGCTACGCTACTGGCGCATCATCCTGATGACGGATGCTGATGTTGATGGCAGCCACATCCGCACGCTGCTGCTGACGTTCTTCTTCCGCCACATGGAGAAGCTCATCACCGATGGGCATCTCTACATCGCACAGCCACCGCTGTACCGCATTCAGGTGGGCAAGCAGCGCCACTATGTCTACAGCGATCAGGAGCGCGACGAGTTCGTGGCGCGGCTGGGACCGGGCAAGAATGTCGCTATCAACCGCTACAAGGGTCTTGGCGAGATGGACCCCGAGGAGCTGTGGGAGACGACGATGAACCCGGCGTCGCGCACGCTGCTGCAGGTGACCATCGAGGACGCCATCAAGGCCGATGAGACCTTCTCGATGCTGATGGGCGACGAAGTGATGCCGCGCAAGCGCTTCATCGAGTCGCACGCCCACACCGTCAAGAACCTCGACGTGTAGCAGTCGCTCTGGCGCGTGACCGCACCCCTATCCCCCTCTCCCACCAGGAGAGGGGGATTCTCAATTCAGGGTTGTGGGACTGGCGCCCGCAAGCGGCAGGCTTTGTAGCTCCCCTCTCCCACCTCGACGGGAGAGGGGCTGGGGATGGGGGCGCGCCCTACGACGCCAGCTCCTGGCGCAGCGTGTGCAACTGCTCAGCGGGGACCATGTTGTACTGCACGAGCAGCGTTTCGAGGTCGTTGGCCTGGCCCGCGGCGGCGCGCTCCTGCTTGACCCGCCCCAGCGAGGCGATCTGCTGGGGGCTGACCAGCCCACGGCTCACCAGCAGCGCGGCCAGCAGTTGATCGGCGCTGAGGAATTTGAACATCACCGCCAGCTCGCCCAGCTTGCGCGGCTGATCTACCGTCGAGAGCATCGCCTGGATGCCGCGCAGCGTCTCAAGCTTGCTTGGCGTCAGCAGCGCGCCCTCCACCAGCACGCTGCCCAGCGCTGTCTCGGTGGGCGCCGACGTGGCGGTCGGTGGCAGCGAGTGGGTTGGCGTCGCAGAGACCGACCGTTCAACAGCGGTCGAGCGGTCGAAGAGATCTCGAACTTCGGGCGCTCCACGCGGCTCATGCGGCTCATGCGGCTCATGCGGCTCATCGGGCGCGGCGGTGAAGTGAATCGCTCGCTCGTGAGGCGCCAGATCGCCACTGGCGCGCGGCGCGTCCCAGGGGCGCTCCTGTCCGCTGTCGTAGCGTGGCTCAGCGGTGGGGTGTCGCGGCTCCAGGATCGCCGCCGACCAGGCATCATCGAGCGAGGCGTGCCCTGTGGGTGAAGCGGCGGCCGGGTGAAAGGCGTCCTCAGAGAGCGCGCCGGTCTCCATCTCAGCCTCGTCGTCGGGCGGCGTCCAGGCATCCTGGAAGACAGGCGCGCTCTGACCGTTGACCGGCGATGATGGCCCACCGAACATGCCACGCGCCGCGAGATCGGAGCCAGGGTATGCGCCGGGGTCGGAGCTAAAGCTGGCTGGCCCAGCGTCGGGCGTGCGCCACTCAGAGAACCCGCGCGCATCGGCCACGTAGCCGCCCGATGTCGCGCCCCAGGATGACGGGCCGCCCGGGAAGGACCGCGAGAACTCCGGCATGGATGATCCCGGTGATCCCGATGGACCCGACGGGCGACCAAACCCAGCGCCGAAGGGATTCACCGCCTGTCCGACGCCCGGAGCGAACGGCGATGGCGGTCCGAATGGCCCAGATGGGCTGGACGGCGCGCTGCTGGAATCTTGCGAGAAGGGGTTGCTACCGTAGGGGTTCGCAAAGGGCGACGTTTCGATCTCGGTGGAGAAAGGATTGGCGGCTCTCGGTTGGGCGAATGGGCTGGCGCCCGGCTGCGCGGCGAACGGCTGGCCAAAGGGCTGACCCTGTGGTTGGCTATGGGGCTGTGACTGCGGCGCATATCCTCCAGACGGCAGCACGACCTGCGGGAAGCCCGCCGCGCCATACATCCCCTCGGGGAATGGCGTCGTCTCCATCTGCGCGCCATAGCCCTGCATCGCTTGCATCGCTTGCATCGCTTGCATCGGCGCGCCGGGCGCGAAGCTCGGCGGCGAGAAGGCGCCCGACGGCATGCTCTGATACCCGCCAACGCCCGATGGACCAGAGGGCATGGACATCAGCGGCGCGCCATAGGGCGATGCGGCGGACGATGCGGGCAGCGGAGTCATGCCGAACGCGCCACCGCCATAGCC
>JAICVT010000364.1 GCA_025935235.1 Ktedonobacterales bacterium
CGCGCGTGGCGCGGAGTTCCTCGGCGCGCTGGCCGACCTGCTGGAAGAGCCGCTGGCCCTGCTGCGGTAAGCGGCTCTCATAGCGGCGCGGAGGACGAACAGGAAAGGAGCGAGTGAGCGCAGCTTGTCCTGTATTGACATAGGTTTGGCGGCGGTGTTATTGTTGCGTCAATCGATTGTCCTGCGTTAGGCAAACGATTGCGCAAAAATCGCGGGCGACGGCGCCTGCGGCAGGGAGTTCACGGCGATGGCAGCGATGGCAGGCGACGCAGGCGACGCACGCGTGCGGACGGCGGTGACCAACTGGGCGCCCCGTTTCCTCGCCAATGGCGTTGACCCGAACGACTACCAGCGCGTGACCAACCACATCACCGACTGGGCCAGCTGGCTCCCAGCGTGGTCCGCGAGTGGCGCCATGCATCAGCGCATGGGAGAGGAGGCCGCGCGCGACGGCCAGCATGAATCCGTGGCCTACCATCTCTTCCATGCCGCGATGGCCTACCATTTCGGCAAGTTCCTGGCCGTTGATTCGCCCGCGCAACTGCGCGCGGCGCATGATCTGGCGGTCTCCTGCTACGCGCGGGCGCTGCCGTGGTTCGATGTCCCAGGCGAGCGCCTGGCCATCCCGTTCGAGGACGGGCTGACGATGTGGGGTGTACTGCGCAAGCCGCTGCGCGCGCACGAGAACCGGCCCCCCGTCGTGCTCCTCATCCCCGGCCTCGATTCGGTCAAAGAGGAGTTGCACAGCTATAGCGATGAGTTTCTGCGTCGCGGGCTGGCGACCCTGGCGATTGACGGGCCGGGGCAGGGCGAGATGGAGTTCGAGCGACCCATGCGCGCCGACTATGAAGTGGTCGCGCGGGCCGCGATTGACGCGCTGGAGCGGCGCGATGACCTGGATGCGGGGCGCGTCGGCGCGCTGGGCGTAAGCCTGGGCGGCTACTACGCTCCACGCGCCGCCGCCTTCGAGCCGCGCATCCGCGCCGTGATCGCGCTCGCTGGCCCCTATGCCGTTCCCGACGCCTTCGATCAGATGCCCGGCCTCACGCAGGAGGCGTTCATCCATCGCAGCGGCGCCGCCTCGCGCGCTGAGGCGCTGGAGCATCTGCGCTCCTTCACCCTGGAGGGCGTCCTCCAGCGGGTCGCGGCGCCAGCGCTGGTCATCATGGGACGCCAGGATCGTGTGATACCGCCGCACGATGCCGAGCGCGTGGCGCGGGAGCTTGGCGGACCTGTAGATCTGTGGATGTTTGACGACGGCAACCACGTCTGCAACAACATCCCCTATACGCACCGGCCGCAGATGGCGGACTGGATGCGGCGGCAACTGCGCGCAATCAGCGCGGCATAGCGCGCCACGCGCCACAGCGGGTCAGCGCATGGCGAAGCATGGCAGAGCGCGCACGACGTCGGCTGACGTGGCGTCACGCGGAATCACGCGGAGGCGTCTGAAGAACACCGGCAATCATCGAAGACCCGCTAGACCCCTATGCTGTTTTGTGACGGATGAGCTACAGCGATGTAGCCCAGGGAGCAGAGCCATGACTGGACGAACCTCCTCGCGCAGTTATCGGGTATTGGGCTTTCTCAGCGTGTTCGCCTGCCTGGCCATGATGCTGGTCGGCTGTAGCGCGGGCGGTGGCGGCAGCTCGGCGTCAGGGCCGATCACCATTGGTGTCTCACTCTCGCTCTCCGGCGACTTCTCGGCGGATGGCAAGGCGTTCCAGCAGGGCTACAACCTCTGGGCCAGCGACGTGAACAAAAACGGCGGCCTGCTCGGTCGCCAGGTCAAGCTGACCTTCGTCAATGACGCCAGCAGCCCGCAGCAGGTGACGACCAACTACCAGACGCTCATCACCCAGGACAAGGTTGATCTGCTGTTCGGCCCGTTCTCGACCCTGCTGACCAAGCCCGCCTCGGTGATCGCCAATCGCTATGGCTATGCGATGGTTGAGGGCGCGGGCGGCGGCCCATCGGTCTTTACCCAGGGACTCAACAACGTCTTCGACGTCTCGCTGCCGGTCGCCAACAACCTCAACAGCTTCGCGACCTACATCGCCAGCCTGCCCGCCGGACAGCGCCCAACCACGGTGGCCTACGCCACCGAGGACGATCCCTTCACCCAGCCGCAGGTGGACAACGCGCGCAAGGCGCTGGAGGCTGCGGGCCTGACGACCGCCTACTACAAGGTCTATCCGGCGGAGACGACCGACTTTACCCCCATCGCCGCAGGCATCATCAACTCCAAGGCGCAGGTGGTGGTAACGGGCACGCTGCTGCCCGATGTCTCGGCCTTCATCCAGGCCTTCCACCAGCAGCACTACAACCCGCAGGCGATCATCGCGACGGCTGGCCCGGACCAGGGGACGCAGTTCCTCCAGTCCATTGGCGGCGCGGGGGTCGCTGAGGGCATCATGGTGCCGAATCCGTGGTGGCCCGACCTGAACGCCCCCGGCAACGCCCAGATGGTCTCGGAGTACATCGCCAAGTACGGCGGCCAGAAGTCCGACATCAGCTCCGATGTGGCCGAGGCGTACTCTGTCGGCCAGGTGGTGGCGCAGGCGGTGGAGCAGAACAAGAGCCTCGATCAATCCAAGCTGATCGCCACGCTGCACTCTGGCACGTTCACCAGCGTGCAAGGTCCGGTGCAGTTCGATAACACTGGCCAGAACACCAAGCTCCAGGCCTATCTGTTCCAGTGGCAGAATGGCCAGTTCATCCCGGTCTACCCGGCCAGCGTGGCCTCGTCTCCGGTCGAGTTCCCGAAGAACAACTGGCCAAGCTAGACCTCACCCCCTAACCCCCTCTCCCGCGAGGAGAGGGGGAACCGGCAACGCCTCTCTCTCCGAGGGAGAGAGGCTGGGGGCGAGGGGTTCCCATCGCGTCTTCACGTTGTTTCGTCGTACAGTATCCTCACGCGCCTCGCGCGTCTGGTGAGATCTGTCCCCTCACCGGGCGCGCGATGTGGGACGGTAAGGAGAGATGAGATCATGGCGCTCATGCCGCTCGTCCTGCAGGGCATCGTGACAGGCATTCTCACCGGCGGCGTCTACGCCCTGATGGCGGCTGGCCTGACCCTGATCTTCGGTGTGATGGACATCATCAACATCGCCCAGGGCGCCTTCGTCATCCTGGGCGCCTACCTCAGCTATCTGCTGGCGACGCAGTTCCATGTCGATCTCTTCCTTGGCCTGTTCATCACCATCCCGGTCATGTTCCTGCTGGGCGTCGTGCTGGAGTGGACGCTGATCCGCCCGCTCAAGCGCGACCGCACGCAGCTCTCGATCCTGGTGACCTACGCCGCCGCCATCATCGTCGAGGGGCTGCTGTACTTCTTCTTCAGCGCCGATACCGTGAAGCTGTTCGCCTGGTACACGACGCAATCAGTGCAGATCGGCTCGTTCTTTCTGCCGTACATCTATCTGATGGCGTTTGGGTTGAGCGCGCTGCTGCTGGGCGCGCTCTACCTGCTGCTCTATCGCACCAAGTTCGGGCGCAGCGTGCGCGCGATGATGCAAAACCGCGCGGCGGCGCTGCTGATCGGCATTGATGTCGAGCGCGTGGCGGCGCTGACCTTCGGCGTGGGGGTGGCGCTGACGGCGGCTGGCGGCATGGCCTACGGCGCGACGACCGCCTTCACCCCCAACAGCCACTACGACCTCATCTCGCGCCTGCTGGTCATCATCATCTTCGCGGGCATGGGCAGCCTGGGCGGCGCGCTGATCGCCTCGGTCGGCATGCTGGTGATCGAGAACCTGACGACGCTGCTCTGGTCGCCGACCTGGGCCAGCACGGTCTTCTACGTGCTGCTGGTCGTCATCCTGATCGTGCGCCCGCAGGGATTGTTTGGCAAAGCCGCCGCGCGCACTCAGTAGGTGGGCGACTTCACGCGGAACGAGTTCGAGCGTCGCGAGCAGCAAGCGCAGAAAGAGCAGCCACCGACTATGGCGACAATGGCACAACCCCAGGCCTCAGCGGGACAACCCGGAACATCCGCGCCCTCCAGCGCTCAACGTTGGCGGCCCTATCAGATCGCGTTCTGGCTAGCCTGCCTGGTCATAGTGATCGCCTTTCCGCTGGTCATCAGCGACCCGGCCTATACCACAGTCGCCTTCTTCACGCTGGTCTTTGCGGCGGCTGGCAGCGCGTGGAACATCTTCTGCGGCTACACCGGCTATATCGCGCTGGGGCATGCGGTCTTCTTCGGCACGGGC
>JAICVT010000069.1 GCA_025935235.1 Ktedonobacterales bacterium
AAGTTCGGCGGCGCCCACATCTATGCCCAGCAACAGATGGCCGATGCGGCTGCCGGGATAGTAGATGGCGCAGTCGCCGGGGATACTATCCCAGCCTGCCATCTCCAGCGCGATCTCCATCAAGCGCGCGGTCGTGACTGCAGCCATCCGTTCACCTCCAGAGCGTTTGGCTATGCGACCGATGGAGTCAGCGGTACCTCGACAAATGCTGGTTCGCTATTTGCAGCGGGAATCGGCTCTCCATCTTCACGTAGACCCTGGAAGTGCAGTTCAATCGCCTCGCGCATGTTAGTGATCACCTCATCGCGAGTGGCTCCAGTGGTGACACAGCCCGGCAGATCGGGTACGTAGGCGCTCAAATTGTGTTCTGCCTGCTCGATGATAATGAGGTAGCGCATCACTCACTATTTCCTTCCTGGCTTTGGAATGCCAGCCTGCTTGAACACGCTATCCCGTGTTTTGGGAGCCAGGTCGTCGCTGAGATGTTCCGGAACTGTTACACGGCCTGGCTTTACCGGGTGTTTGTATTAGCAATGATCGCCTTTTGTCGCTACGAGTCGCCAACCGTCCGCTTCGAGGAGCGCGATGATCTCGCGTACTTTCAACGCCCAGCCCCATCTCATCTCGCCCTGACAGCGCCTCGACAGCCTTCCCTCCAGAGATTCTACCACCGCCAGCCGCTAGTCTTGCGGATGCAGCTCCAGGGCGCGGCTCGGCTCGAAGCCCTGGTCGAGGTAGAGTGGGCGGCCCATGTCGGAGGCCCACAGGATCAGACGATCAATGCCCATCTCGCGCGCCCGCGCCATCAACTGCTCCATCAGATGGCGCGCGATGCCGCGTCGGCGCCACGCGGGATCGGTGTAGACGCTGGAGACATAGCCGCGCTTGCGGTGCAGGTGTCGCAGGTTCGGCAGCATCGTCCACCAGATCAGAATGGCGCAGGCCACCACCTGCCCATCGCCCTCGGCCAGGAACGCGATATGCCTGCCCTGCTCGATCTCCGCGCGGATGTCCTGGCGGGCGGCGGCCAGATAGTCAGCGAATTGCGCCTCGGTCGCCGCATGCTCCGGGTGGCGCTCGGTCTCCATGCGCCAGCGCAGGGTGGCCAGCGTCTCCACGTCGTCGGTGGTCGCCAGGCGATAGGTGATCGTTCCAGTTGGCTGCGCCATCACGCGCCCGCCCCTTCGGTCTGCTCGATGATGAGCGAATGGCCGGTCATGTCGGGCGGCTGCGGGATGCCCAGCAGCCGCAGCATGGTTGGCGCGACATCGGCCAGGATGCCATTATCGCGCAGCTTCGCGCCCGGCCACTGTGGCACGACAAAGAAGAACGGCACGGGATTGGTGGTGTGCGAGGTCAGCGGCTTGCCGGTGTCATACTCGATCAGTTGCTCGGCGTTGCCGTGGTCGGCGGTGATCAGCGCCGCGCCGCCCGCCGCCAGCGCCGCCTCGACCACCCGGCCCACGCCCGCGTCCACCGCCTCGACCGCCTTGATGGTCGCCTCCAGCGAGCCAGTATGCCCCACCATATCGGCGTTGGCATAGTTCATAATGATGACATCATAGACGCCGCTCTGGATGCGCTTCACCGCCTCGTCGGTCAGCTCGACCGCGCTCATCTCCGGCTTCAGGTCGTAGGTCGCCACCTTGGGTGAGGGGACGAGCAGGCGATCCTCGCCGGGGTAAGGCGCCTCGCGACCACCGTTGAAGAAGAAGGTGACGTGCGCGTACTTCTCCGTCTCGGCGGTGTGGAACTGGCGCAGGCCGCGATCTGAGAGTAGCTTGGCCAGCGGCTCCGTCACGTTATCCGCCGGGAAGGCCACCTCAACTGGCAGGCCGGACTCGTACTCCGTCATCGTCACGAAGACCAGATCATCCAGCCGCGGCCCGCGCTCGAATTTTCCCTCGGCCTGCGGGGGCAGCTCCGGCAGCACGAAGGCTTTGGTCAGCTCGCGCCCGCGATCGGAGCGGAAGTTGAAATAGATCACCGCATCGCCCGGCTCGACCACCGCGACCGGGCGGTCGTCGTCCATCAGCACGATCGGCTCGATGAACTCATCCGTCACCTTGCGCTCGTAGGATTCCGCGATGGCCTTGATCGGATCGGCGGCGCGCTGCCCCTCGGCGCGCGTCATCGCCCAGTAGACGCGCGCGATGCGATCCCAGCGGTTGTCGCGATCCATCGCGTAGTAGCGGCCAGAGACGGTCGCCACGCGCGCTGGATGCTCACCGCCCAGCTCCTTCGCCTGCGCCAGCAGCTCTTTCATGTACTCCTCAGCGCCAAAGGGCGAGGTATCGCGCCCGTCGGTGAAGGCGTGGATGTAGACGCGCTTGACCTCGCGGCTGGCGGCCAGCTTCAGCAGCGCCTCCAGGTGGCTCTGGTGGGCATGCACCCCGCCATCGCCGATCAGCCCGCACAGGTGCAGCTTCGAGAGGTTGCGCTTGACATGCTCGATGGCCTTGAGCAGCGCGTCATTGGTGAAGAATGAGCCGTCGTGGATGGCGGCGCTGACGCGCGTGTACTCCTGCAAGACACGCTTGCCGGCGCCAATGTTGAGGTGTCCGACCTCAGAGTTGCCCATCTGCCCCTCTGGCAGCCCCACCGCCGGGCCAGAGGTGGCCACCTGCGTGTGGGGCCAGTCGCGCGCGATCGCGTCGAGGTGCGGCTTGTGCGCCATCGCCACGGCATTGGCGTCTTTGCGCGGGTTGATGCCATACCCGTCCATCACAATCAGCGTGAGCGGGCGCGGAATATCTGGCATGGCGGCGGGTTCCTCCTGATAGCCTACTGAGAGCGTAGCATGCGGTTATGCGGGCCTGCCATCACGCGCAGCGCGCGTGGCAAGCGGGCGAGGCGGGCGCGGGCGCGTGGGCCGAATTGGCGGGCGCCTCCGAACCCCTATGCTATAATACGCGATGGCAGAAACCATACGACATCGAGCGCATCCAGGCAGGCCACAAACCGGGCTGGGACAGGACGTAGATACGTCCAGGGGGCACGATTGGCGAACGCGCAACTCGTTCCATCGCCGCGAGGATCTGGCCGGGTGCGTGGCGCTTTCCGTGGCAATGGCCCCACAGTCGCCCGCGAGCTGATCGAGACCGTGGTACTCACGGTGATCGTCTTCCTGGCGATCAACATCTCCGTTCGCCCGTACAGCGTGGATGGGCCGAGCATGCAGCCGGGCCTGCACACGGATGATCGGGTGCTGGTCAATCTGCTGGCCTATGACTTTGGCAGCCCCCGGCGCGGCGATGTGATCGTCTTTCACCCGCCGAGCGATCCCAGCCTCTCGTATGTCAAGCGCGTGATCGGCATCCCTGGCGATACAATCCTGGTCACGGCAAACGCCATCGTCGTCAACGGTCATCCGCTGAATGAGCCATATATCCAGCTCATGAACAAGCATCAGCCGGAAAACAACAGCGTGTTGCCTGCTATCAAGCTCGGCCCCAACCAGTATTTCGTGCTGGGTGACAACCGGCAGAACAGCATTGATTCGCGCATCTTCGGCTACGTGCCGCGCGCCAACATCATCGGTAAAGCCGAGTTGGTCTACTGGCCGCTGCCCGTCGCGCATGGCATCTCGACCTATTCGAGCGATTTCAGTGGCGTCGGGCGCTAGAGCGCTGACGAGCGCGCCGCCTATGACGGCGTGGAGGGAGTAGACCTCGGTGATACGGACGAGCACACTCAACCGCTCCGCACAGGAGCGCCGGGCGCACCTGATGCGGGAACTCGTCGAGGTCTTGCTGTTCGTCGGCATCGTCTTCGCGGCGGTCAGCGTGACGCAGAGCTTCGGCGATGTTGATACCTCGATGAGTCCAGCGGTGAACCTGGATCAGCGCATCCTGGTCAACAAGGCCGCCTATATCATCGCCAATCCCGGGCGGGGCGACGTCGTGCTGATCGCCGTCCCGCAGAACCCCTCGCAACTGCTGCTGCGACGGGTGATCGCTGTCCCCGGCGATACGATTCTGGTCACGGCGACATCCGTCTCGGTCAATGGCGTCACGCTGGACGAACAACCCTACACAGGCATCGCGATGGGCCAGCCCGAGAGCCAGATCATCGGCAAATACACCCTTGGCCAGGATCAATATTGGGTGATGGCTGACCAGCGGCTGGCGTGGTCCAATAGCGACTCGCGCGCATTCGGGCCGCTCTCGCGCAAGAACATCATCGGCAAAGCGGAGTTGGTCTACTGGCCGCTGCACGACATCCACATGATTGACAATTTCGGCGGCGTCTTCTCTAACGTGCCGGGGCGCTAAATGATCTGGCTGTGGATCGCGCTCGCTGTGGCCGCCGTAGTCGTCGCTGTGGTGGGCGGGCTGCTGTTCTTCACCTATCAGATGGCGCGCGGGCTGTTGCGGCCACAGCGCAAGCCGCTCGCGCTGACTCCCCAGCAGCTCGATCTGGCGGTCGAGGATGTGCGGATCGCCGGGCCGCGTGGCGCGCTGGCGGCGTGGTATCTGCCCGCGACCAATGGCTGCACGCTGATCTGCTGCCACGGCATCCACGATAATCGCGGCCAGTGGCTCGAACAGATGGCACGGCTGCATCAGCGCGGCTATGGCGCGATAGCCTTCGACTTCGCGGGGCACGGCCACAGCGAGGGCAACGTCGTCACCTATGGCGTGCGTGAGCGCGACGACATCGCGGCAATCGTCGCCTGGCTGCGTGAGCGCGGCGATGTCAATATGGACGGCCTCGCCGTGATGGGCTACTCGCTGGGCGCCATCGCCGCTACGCTGGCCGCCGCTTCGCAGCCCGAGCTGCGCGCGCTGGTGATCGAGAGCGGATTCGCCGACTTGCAGCACGATATTGCCCAGCTCTTCTCACGCTTCACGCACCTGCCGGGGTTCCCGTTCGCCAATCTGGTGGTCTGGTGGGGGCAGCGTCTGGCCGACGTGCGGCTGAGCGACATCCGCCCCGCGCAGGTGATTGGCCAGGTCAGCCCGCGCGCCACGCTCATCATCAGCGACCTGAAGGATGAGCTGGCCGACGAGCCATACGATGGCGAGCGGCTCTTCGCGGCGGCGGGCGAGCCGAAGGAGTTGTGGCAACTCGCGGATGTCGGCCATGTGCAGGCCTTCGTCGAGCGCCCCGAGGAGTGGCTGGCGCGGGTTGGCGACTTCCTCGACCGCTACCTCGCCGCGCCGGTCGCCGAGCAGCGGGCGCGGGGGTCGTAGAACTAGAGACAGGCAGACAGCATGCCAGAGCTTCCTGAGGTCGAATATGTCGCGCGACAACTGCGCGCCACGCTGATCAGTCGTCGCATCGTCGGCGTTGAGGTGCGCTGGGAGCGCACTATCGCGGGCGCGACGCCTGCGCAGTTCGCGGCGGCGGTGGTCGGGCGCTCCGTGACGGGTGTGGGAAGGCGCGCGAAATATCTGCTGCTGACGCTCGATGACGGCGCGCTGCTCATCATCCACCGGCGCATGTCGGGCAATCTGCTGCTGTGGGCGGCGGGCGAGCCAGAGCCGCTCTACCTGCGCGTCGCCTTCACGCTGGATGACGGCCGCCGCCTCGCCTACACCGATCCGCGCAAGTTTGGGCGCATCGCGCTGGTCGCGCCAGGCGGGGAGCCACCCGCTGCGCTGGCGGCGCTTGGCCCAGAGCCGCTGGAAGACGAGTTCACAGCGGCGGCGCTCCAGGCGCGACTGGCCGGGCGGCGCGGCGCGATCAAGGCCACGCTGCTCGATCAGCGGGTGGTGGCTGGGCTGGGCAACATCTATGCCGACGAGGCGCTCTTTCGCGCGCGCATCCATCCCCTGCGCCCGGCTGGCTCGCTGTCGCCAGAGGAGGTAGCGCGGCTGCGCGAGGGCATCCGTGGCGCGCTGGAGACCGGCATCGCGCATGGCGGCACAACCTTTGGCCGCCACCGCGACATCTACGACGAGGCGGGCATCAATCTGGAGTTTGTCGAGGTCTATCGCCGCACCGGCCAGCCCTGCCCGCGCTGCGGCGCGCAGATCGAGCGCATCGTGGTAGCGCAGCGCGGCACGCACTTTTGCCCACACTGCCAGCCGTGCGATCCCTCCTCTCTTCGCGAGAGAGAGGAGAAGGGGTGAGGTTTCCTCGCCCGCGCCTACGGCCCGGTGGAGGGCGTCGTGCCGGGGGTGGTCCCTGGCGTCGTGCTTGGCCCACCGGTTGGCGTGGCCGTGAAGGTAGCGCCTGGCGTGAAGAAGGTCTGGTTCTTGTACGTCTGGTTCCGGTAGCTTGCCGAGACCTGCACGACGACCGGCACACCAGGGTCGGGATCGCTAAAGGCCAACTGGGCCGTCGCGATGCCATCGGCGCCGGTAGTAGCGGTGAGGGTCTGGTTGATGGCGCCGCCAACGAAGATGGTGACGGAAACGCCGGGGTTGGGCGGCACGGCAGGCGACTGCATCGTCGGATCCTGCACGCGGCAGATCACGTAGATCGTGATGGTGTCAGGATTGCCAGGCGAGTAGTTCGAGGGCCACGCGCCGATCGTGAAGAGCGGGAAGGTCGGCGTGGGGCTGACCGCGTTGGCTGCGGAGGTGGAGAAGGTGAGCGTCGAGCCTGGCCCACCGCCGCTCCCGGGCGGGGTGATGGCCGTCGCCTGACAGGCGACCAGCGCCACCGAGAGCATGCTCAGCGCCATCAGCATGATGGCGAAGCGTCGCACCTGTTGAGCCATCTCGCCGTTCGTTCCTCCATGCCCGCGCTCCAGAGCGCCTCGCCGCGCGAGCGCGTCATCTGTGGGGATGTAGCCCACGTTAGTATAGCGGCGGCGGCTGGATCCACGCAAGGCCGCCCGCCCGCCTGAGCCGCCTCAGCGCCCATGAATTCAGGCTGGAAACGCTCGTTCGCCGCGCGACCAGATGGGCTACCGCCGCACTCCCTCACCCCGGCCCGCTCCCAGAGAGGGCGTCTGGCATCGGGCCGCGTGCGTGTGCTACGCT
Source organism: Ktedonobacterales bacterium (assembly GCA_025935235.1). Taxonomy (GTDB): domain Bacteria; phylum Chloroflexota; class Ktedonobacteria; order Ktedonobacterales; family JADMIN01; genus JAKAIY01. The sequence continues at coordinate 6,936 of JAICVT010000069.1, forward strand.
GAACGCTGCGCCAGCAACGACAGGGTAAACGCTAGGGACGACCGTATCCAGCGCCTCCAGCGCGATGAGCCAGCGACAAGAGAGCGAAGACATCGAGATGAGCCAGCGGCGATCAGACCGAAGCGATGAGCAGACTGACAAGCGACCAGACGGGCAGACCGATGGGCAGCCCGACGAGTGGGCGATCGCGCAGGTCGCGCCTGAGGAGTCTGACGAGAGAGACGGGATCGCTCCACACGCGGGCGTTTCGGGGCCGCTCGCGCCGCTGATCGAGGCTCGGCTGGACCTGGGCCGCGCCGCGCGCAAGGGCATCCCGGAGGTCGTGCTGGCCGAGAGCAAGCGCGATGACCAACTCGTGGCCATCGTGCGGACGTTTCTGGAGCGCAATGGCTACGCCATCGTTAGCCGCGCGCGCCCTGGTCAGCTCGATCTGCTGGCGCGCGCCTTCACCGATGCCACGCTGGATGTGCGCGCTTCGGCCCGCGCGGCGGCGCTGCACGCGCCCGGCTACCAGCGTCGCAGCAGCGGCGGGCATATTGGCGTGCTGACCGCTGGCGCTGGCGACATTCCCGTCGCGGAGGAAGCGCGGCTGGTCGCCGAGGAGATGGGCTGCCACGTGACGACGGTCTACGATGTCGGCGTCGCGGGCATCCACCGGCTGTTTGGGCCGCTCGGCGAGCTGCTGGCCAGCGATGTCGCCGCGCTGGTAGTCTGCGCGGGCATGGATGGCGCGTTGCCCAGCGTGGTGGCCGGGCTGGCGCATGTACCCGTGATTGGCTGCCCCACCAGCATCGGCTATGGCGCGGGTGGCCGTGGGCGCGCCGCGCTGCTGGCGATGCTCCAGACCTGCGCGCCTGGACTGACGGCGGTCAACATTGACAACGGCGTCGGCGCTGGAGCGACCGCCGCCCTGATCGCCAACCAGCTCGCCGCCGCGCGCCGCCTAAGCGAGGGCTGAGGAAAAGTGCGCAGAATCGAGGAGCGCCTCATTTTCGTCGCAGCGAAGTGTAACCTTTTCGCCGTTTGATCCGTAGAGTGAAATAGCTGGCATGCGAGGTGCTATGAAACGCAGCGCCGATGCTTGTCGGCGGGGTGGGCGGCGCTCGGAAGGAATCTGTGCCTGCGCCATCGCTGGCGGATCGTGTGAAGGTCGTCAGTCGCAGGTAGCATGACGAACGGGCGCTCCCGACTCTGACGCTGTGTGGCAGCTGCGAAGAGCAGTTGTGCGCATGCGCGCCGGGCTGGTTCCGCGGTGGGGCCACCCGTCAGAATGGACAGTGCGAAGAGAGAGGTGCGATCTATGGCTGCGAGCAAACGCGGACCAGAGCCAGGCTCCGACAAGGCCAAGCATGGTGGCCAGGCTGTGCGCGAGAAGTACGGCCCTGAGTTCTACAGCAAGATAGGGAAGAAGGGCGGCGAAGCCGTCAAATCGAAGCTTGGTTCCTCGTTCTATGCCGAAATCGGCAAAAAGGGCGGCGAATCAACCAAGCGGCAGCAGGGACCTGAGTTCTACAGCCGCATCGGCAAAAAGGGCGGCGAGCGCGGTCGCGGCACGCCCAAGCAGCAGAGGTCCTAACCGCGGCCGCACGCGCCGTGGATGATTGCATGACCGCAGATAAAGACGTGTTTGGCCGATCTCGCGGCGCTGCGCGCGAGTCGGCATGACCAACCGCGACGGCACTGGACAGATGCTCCATGCCGTCGCGTTTTCTGTGCCGCTGTGTGCCGCTGAGCGCCCAAACTGCCTGAGATGCACATGTAGCGAGAAAGCGCAACCCCTTCTATTGAACTATAAGTAATGTAAATATGAACCATAGGAAACTATTGCTTGACGTTATTGATCTGGCCAGGTACACTGTCCCCATCGGTCGAGTGATGCGGGCGGTTCTCCGACATCCCTCCTCGATAGGGCGATTGGGCGGTTTTCCACTCGCTCGCGCAGGCCACGGGCAGTTCTCCGTCGGTCGGCGACCAGGCGGCGACAGGCTGATATTCTGTCATCCGCCGCATAGCATGACACACCATGCTCAGGCTGATTTCTGGGCAGGCATCGTGAGTCGCCAGGCGGCTTCTGGCGGGCGAGCGAGCCACAAGGCGTGAGCAGGCTGCTTCTTCTCACCTCGACGGCGCCGATGAGCTGTTTTTCGGGCGCGCCGCGCATCAAATCTGGGGCGGATACGATCCGCCCCCTTTTTTTGCGCCTTCTCGCGCCTGCTCGCGCCTTCTTGCGCCTGCTCGCGCCTCGCGTGGGCCTTCAACGCGGAACAAGCGGATGCGCCGCGCCGCCAGACGCGCTATGCTGTGTCTATGCTGTGGCTATGCGGAGCGAGCGGCGCCACCAACCCACCCGCCGAGCGCCAGCGCGCATGAGCAGGAGGGCGACGACGATGGCGGATAGGGCGGATACAGGCGGAGCATCGGATCGCGCGGAGAAAGCGCACACCACGCCGGAGCTGGTGATACCGGCGCTGTCGCTGGTCGTTCTCCTCTGCCGCCAGCGCGAGACCGCCCAGCGCTTCGCGGCGCGCCACTTCGCGCCGGATGAGATCGTTCCGGTCGAGCCGGAATCGCAGGCGCCCGCCGCCTTCGACGCCGCGCGCGCGGCCATCACCCGCCGCCTGAGCGCTGGCCTGCTGGCGGTGGCCATTGTCACGGATGAGAGCAGCGAGCTAGCCGCCGCGCTCTCGCGTCTGGCCCACCATCACGATGTCTCGCCCGTGGTGATCGCGCTGGGCCGCGACGCGCCTCTGGCGCGCTTTCCCGTCAGCCACCGTGGCTACGCGACCGCCTGGGCGCTGCCGACTTCAGTGGAGTGGGAGATGGCGCGAGTCGTGCGGCAACCGCTGGCCTGCGACCTGCGCGGCGAGCGCGGCCCCTTCGACATCATCGGCGACGTGCATGGCTGCTACGACGAGCTGTGCGATCTGCTCGCGCTACTGGGCTATTGCGAGGATCAGGTGGATGATGGCGACATCTGGCGGCATCCCGCTGAGCGGCGCGCGGTCTTCGTCGGCGATTTAGTGGACCGCGGCCCCGGCGTCACGCGGGTGGCGCTGCTGGCGATGCGGATGGTCGCGGCGGGATCAGCCCTCTGCGCGCCCGGCAACCACGACATCAAGCTGATGCGCGCGCTGGAGGGACGACATGTCTACGTCGCGCATGGCCTGCAAGAGAGCCTCGACCAGATCGCCGCGCTACCGGGGAACGAGCGCGAGCGGTTCGAGCGCGACTATATCACCTTCATCCGCCAGATTCCGCCCTATCTGCTGCTGGATGGCGGCGCGCTGGTGGTGGCGCATGCCGGGCTGCCCGAGCGCTACCACGGGCGCATCTCAGAGCGTGTGCGCACGCTGGCGTTCTATGGCGAGACGACCGGCTGGGAGGATGAGTATGGTCATCCTGAGCGCGTTGACTGGGCGGCGGACTATCGCGGCGCGGCGGCGGTCGTCTATGGTCATACGCCGCACCGCGCGACGGCGTGGCGCAACAACACCATCAACGTGGATACCGGCTGCGTGCATGGCGGGCGGCTGACAGCGGTGCGCTGGCCGGAGCGCGAGATCGTCAGCGTCGCCGCGCGCCGCGAATACGCCCGCCGCGCCGGTGGCCTGCGCTGATGGATCGACGGATCGCTATGCGGCGACGCGCCGCCTGATGTGTACGAGAGAGGCAGCCACGATGGGGAGTCGAGGGGCCGAGCCACTGGAGCGCCTGACGCGCTGGGCGGCGCAGAACGATCTGATACGCGCGCTCGTGCTGGAAAGCTCGCGGGCTGTTGACCAGGCCCCGATTGATGCGCTCTCGGACTATGACGTGACACTGATCGTTCCAGAGTTGCGTCCTTTCTTCGAAGACGACACATGGCTGAGTGTCCTGGGCGCGCCGCTCGTCATCTTCGGCGATCCCTTGCCCGCGGGGGACGCCGAATCCGCCATCCGCATGGTGTTCTATGAGGACCACACCAAGGTGGACTATATCCTCTGCACGGTCCAGATGGCGCGCCAGATCGCGGCAGACGCCCGCCTGCCAGACTTTCTGGACTGGGGCTACCGCGCGCTGCTGGATAAAGACGGCGTCACATCTGGCTGGCCCGCGCCCACACGCACGGCGTTCATCCCACGGCCGCCGACCGAGCGGGAGTACCAGGCGCTGGTCGAAGAGTTCTGGTGGGAATCGACGTATGTCGTCAAGAACCTCTGGCGCGACGAGCTGCTCTTCGCCAAATACAACCTCGATAGCGTGATGCGTCACGAACTGCTGACGCGGCTGTTGGAGTGGCGCGTAGAGGTAGATCAGGGCTGGTCGTGGAAGCCGGGCGTCGCCGGGCGTGGGCTGAAACAGCAGCTCCCTCCGGACATCTGGGCGAAGTTGGAAGCGACCTGGCGTGGGGGAACCATTGCCGCCGCCTGGGACGAGCTGTACGCGCTGGTGGCGCTCTTCCGTCGCGTCGCGCGCGAGGTGGGCGACGCGACGGGCTATCACTACCCGGAGCGCCTCGACGAGCGCATCACCGCCTACCACCAGAGCGTCCAGCGCATGCCACATTGAGCCTTGGCGCCGCGCCAACCTTGCCTCCGTGTCGCGCGTAGTCCTTCAGGATGACTTGGGGCAGGATTCAGCGGGATTCAGTTCGAGCGCGACAGGAGGTCTGGTATGGGCAAGTTCCTCTTGGGCATTGCGGCGGCGGTGTTCATCATCTGGCTGGTATTCACGCTGATCGGCGGTGTCGTCCACATACTCATCAATCTGCTGTGGATCATCATCGTCGCGGCGCTGGTCATCTGGCTGGTGCGCGCCTTCGTGGGTCGCCGCAACCGCGCGCTGTAGCTGCGGCGGCGCCCGCCGCTCCGATTCCAACGCGTCGCGATCCACTCGCCGCGCTGTGTGGCGCGCTCCGGCGCAGCTTCCGTGTGCATTTTTGCGTAGTCCTCTGTTATACTCTCTGGGAAGCATGCGGCGACATGGCGCGTGCAAGGATGATTCCCCCACCAGGACAGGTGGGATCAGCCCAGGAGCAGGAGGAGCGCATGAGCTGGATCTTCCGGCGTTTCCGTCGCGCGACACTCGATCATCCCCAGGTACAGCCGATGGCGTCATCTTCGACATTGCCCTTAGCGTCGGGAGGACGCCCCTACATCTTCGGCGAGAGTGAGGGCGAAATCTCGCGACTGGACTTGCAGCACTACATGTTCCGCTGGGAGTTCGGCGGCGACTACCTCGCCCCGCTCGATGCGCCGCTGAATATCCTGGATGTGGCGTGCGGCACGGGGCGCTGGGCGCGTGACCGGGCGCGCGAGTTCCCGCAGGCGACGGTGATCGGCTTCGACATCAACCAACAGCAGCTCGAAGCCTCGCTGGCCGAGGGCGCGCAGACCGGCATAGACTATCTGCCGGAGAACTGCACATTCCTCGTCGGCAACGCGCTCGAACCCTTCAGCTTTCCCGACGGCTCCTTCGATCTGGTGATGGCGCGCGCGACCTCATCCTTCATTCCGGTCAGCCAATGGCCAGCCGTCATCGGCCACATGACGCGCGTCTGCCGACCCGGCGGCTGGGTCGAGCTGCGCGACTTCGGGCTGGTCCACAGTCCGCACAGCGCGCTGAACGAGCTGACCGTCAAGTTCGCCAATCTGGCGGCGGCGCGCGGCATCTATCCCGGCGCTGGACCATACCTGGGCGACTATCTACGCGCGGCGGGGCTGCGCAACGTGCAGGTGCGGCAGGCGGCGGTGCGCAGCGGTGGCCCTCAGCGCGCCACGCGCGGCGGACGGCTGATGCTGGCCGACTATCTGGCGCTGCTCGATCGCGTCACGCCAGCCATCGCGCAGGCAGGCATCGAGCAGGCCGAGCGCTGGCGGGCGCTGCTGGCGCAGGCGCGCAGCGAGACGGCGCTGCAGCCCGACTACTGCTATGCCGAGGTGGAGCTGACCGCCGCGATTGGTCAGCGCTGAGCGAGCGCTGAACGGATACATCACCCGGTCACTACCGAGTAGCCGCGTCTGACGCGGCTACTCGGTGGCCAGCGCGTGCGCGAGCCGGGGCAGCGACACGTCGTAGCGATACTGGATGTTGTTGTGGTTGTCCTCGAACTCCTCGTATTCGTGCGCGATGCCCAGCGCGGTCAGCCGCTTGGACATCTGGCGCGCGCCGAATTGGAGGTTGAACTGGTCTTGCACGCCGCAGTCCATGTAGAGCAGCGTGAGCTGGCGCAGGTGGTCAGCATGGTCGGCGAGCATCTCGATGGGATCCCACGTCAGCCAGCGCGCCCACACATCAGGATTGCGCTCGCAGGTGGCGAAGTCCATCGGGAAGGCGATGCCCAGCGGCTCGGCTGGGTCCGGCGAGTAGCACGCCGCCATCGCCAGGATGTTGAGCGCCTTGAAGTCGGACGGCTTCTTCTTGACCTGGGCGGCAAACTGCTCCCACCAGGCCGCGACGCCGCCCGCTTTCGTGAAGGCCAGGCAGGTATCGGGGAAGTCGGGCGCATAGCATAGCTCGAATGCCATGTCTCCGCTGTGGCAGGCAATCGCCCCAAAGACATCAGGGTGACGCAGGCCGTAGATCATCGAGCCGTACCCGCCGCTGGATTTGCCAAAGACCGCGCGCCCCGCACGATCCGCAATCGTGCGGTAGTGCGCGTCCACCCAGGGAATCAGCTCGTCAATCACATAGTCCTCGTAGGCGCCGGTGGCGCCGGAGTTGATGTACTGGCTGCCGCCGTAGCGCGTGAAGCAGTCTGGCAGCACGAAGATGGCATGCGGCATGCCTTCGGCATACAGGCGGTTGAGACGCTGCGCGAGGTTGGGCTGCCAGGCATCGTCGTTGAGCAGCATGGCGCCGCGGCCAGTGAAGCCGGTCAGCCCGACGATCACCGGATAGCGGCGCCCCGAGTGGCTATAGCCCGGCGGCAGGATCACCGGCAGGGCGCGCGCGGCGGGGTCGTGGAGCGGGTTGTCGGCCAGCGCGCGGCTCTCGATCACCGGAAACTCCACGGTGACAGCGGTAGCGTCAGAAGGTGTGGACATCCGTCAACTGCTCCTGTTCATGCGATGCATCACGCAGTACGCGCGCGTCAAACGACCCTGTGCGGCGAGGCGGAGCTTCACCGCGATCACCGCGAGCGGGTCGGGCAACAGCCGCATAACCGTTATACTACAGCCTCTCGCCGCCATGTCGTGTCACGTCTCCGAGGCGGTGGAGTTGGCGCCCACTACGGCTGGCGCAGGCGGCGCTCCTCCGCCACGCGCGCGGCGTGAGCCAGCCAGATCAGCGCGGCCAGCGCCGCGACGGCTACCAGCGTCATGCCCGATTCATCTTTGCCCACTGGCTTGAGGACGAATTCGGAGAAGGGG
>JAICVT010000053.1 GCA_025935235.1 Ktedonobacterales bacterium
CGTCCGCGCGGCGGTCGGCTGCGTGGGCGCGGCGCTCCCACCGCAGGCCGAGAGCAGCGCGCCAAACAGGCTGATGAGCCATGCGACCCGCGCCTGCCGCGTGAGCCGCCGCAGCGCCCGCCGGACCTGCTCGCGGGCGGTAATGCGCAGCGCCCGCAGTTGACGCCGCCTGTGCGCCGCATCCTTCATGGCGTTCATGGCGCGCCCTCCTGCCGCTGCTTGGCGCTACGAACTGACGCGCTACGAGCCTGTCGTCTCGCGCCCGCGCACGACCGCCAGATTCCACTTCGGGCAGATGGACGGGCCGTAGTAGCGCTCTTCTTGCACGACAAAACCGGCCTGCTCCAGCATCCGCATGAACTCCGCGCGCGTGTGGTGGTGGACGATGCCCGCCCACTCTGGCAGCACGCCCCCAGCGCGCCAGGTGCGCAGCCAGCGCGACGGTCGCCGCCCCACGTATTGCGGATACCACAGTGTCCAGAGCGGGATGCTGTTCGAGTTGTCTATGATCGCCACGCCGGTTGGCTTGAGCACGCGGCGCATTTCGCGCACCGCTGCCAGCGGATCGGGCAGGTGGACGAGCAGATCGAGGCAGACCAGCAGGTCGAAGCTGGCGTCGTCGTATGGCAGTGGTTTTGAGGCATCCACCAGCTGCGTCGTCAGGCGCGTCTCCACATCAGCCCGCTCTGCCGCCTCGCGCGCCAGCGCCAGCATCGAATCCGAGACATCGCAGAGTGTCACATCATAGGAGGCGGCCAGCGGCACGGCGATGCGCCCCATCCCGCCGCCGACATCCAGCACGCGGGCGGCGGGATGGTCGCCCAGCAGCGCGCGCGCCGCTGCCACCACCTCGACCCGCTTCTGCTCATAGATGCGATGGAACGGGTTCTCCGTGTCCTCCGGGTGGAACTGCTCCACATATTCGCCCGTGGTGAAGACGCTGCGCTCGAACGCTTTACTCATGCCCAAATCCTCAACACCCTCCAGATGGGAGCATTCACGCCATCAGGCCGATACCGCGCTCCGGTCGCGCGAGCCTACCAGCCGCTGATAATAGTCCGCCAGCCGTGCGGCCATCGCGTCCACGCCGAATTCATGGGCGCGTCGCTCTGCCGCCTGTCCGATGCGCTCGGCGGCGGCTTTGTCGGTCAGCGCGTCCAGGATGCGCGCCGCCAGCGCCGGAGCGTCGCCCGGCGCCGCCAGATAGCCGCTCACGCCGTCCTCGATCACTTCCTCGAAGCCGCAGCCCCACGTCGCGATCACTGGGCGACCCAGCTGCATCGCCTCCAGACAGGTGTTGGCGAGGTTTTCCCAGAGTGACGGCAACACGACCAGCCGCGCCGCGCGAATGATCGGGAACAACTCAGCCTGCGCCATGCGCGGCAGAAAGATCAGCCGCTCGCCGTAGGGCGCAGCCAGTTCGCGGATCAGATCAGCCATCGGGCGACCATCCGCCGCCAGGTCCTCACCGACGAAGACCGCTTTCAGCTCAGGATGCGCCGCGAAGACTGCCGGCAGCGCGGACCCCAGAATGTGGACTCCCTTGCGCCGCTCCAGCCGCCCGAAGTAGAGCAGATAGCGCTGATCGCACAGCGCGTCTGGCGGGGGCGCGTCGAGCGCGGCGGCCTGGTTGAGGCTGGCGCCGGTCGGCACGACCGTCACGCGCTCTGGCGCGATATGCCAGCCATCGCAGACGATGCGGGCCAGCGCGCGCGTCGGCGAGATGATGCCATCGCTGCGCAGCGTCTGGACGCGCTCCAGCGTGCGCGTGACCACCCCGCGCCGCAACCCGCGTGGTGGCCGGGCCGACTCATTCAGCCGCTCCACCACGAAGTGCGGCGTCGCCAGCCGTGTCACTAGCTTCGTCGCCCGATGTGTCGTCGTGGTATACCAGAAGGCCTCGCCATTCCACTCGCACGCCTGCACGATGTCCAGCGCGCCTGGGATGCGGGCGATGGCGGCGGCAACGGCGCGGGTGTGCGCCACCGAATACGGCAGCGGGCCGCGCTCCTCTGGCTCCTGGATCCGATGTACAGTGACACCGTTCTCCTGGTACTCCGCTGCGGGCTGGCTCGATGCGGTGATGACATGCGTCTCGTGTCCCAGCCGGGCGAGCGCCGCCGAGGTCTTGTAGGTGTAGGCGCCGATACCGCCCGTCAGAGTGTAGGGCGGGTACTCACGAGAGATGAGACAGATTCTCATAATGACGCGCTTCCGCTCCTCAGCGCCACAGCGGCGCTCATGACACGCTCTGTGTATCACACCGCACGCGGCCTGAGCCAGCCGATCAGGACATCAGGCCATCAGGATGCGCGCGCGACGACGGGCCGCGACGAGCGCCCACGCGCCGCGGCATCGGCGGATCGCCGGGGTCGCGCGGGATGGCCGTGGCGACCACGACTCACTTTGCCGCGCCGTGACGCGCGCTGGCGCTCGATGGCGACGCAATAGGTCGGGGTGAGTCGCATCGCCGCGAGCGCCGTCGCGGCTGACGCCGCTGATGGCGATAATGGCGATGATGGCGCCGACGCGCCAGCGCCCAGCGGCTGAATCCGCACAGGGGCGACGCCGCGTCCACTGGCCGGAGCGGCCGTGATGCGCGCTCGGCTGGCGCCGCTCGGCCAGCGCCACTCGATGGGCTGCATGCGCAGCGCGAACCGCCCCAACTGACCCTGCGCCAGCGCCACTACCACCTGCCGCGCGTCGAGCTGCGCCATCCGCCGCTGCACGCGCCGCTGGAGCGGCGGCGTCGCTCCGCCCGCCCGCTGGCGCGGCGCCATGAAGCCGCGCGCCACCCGCACGGGAATGTTGAGCGGCACGCTACCCGTGGAGGAGTGCTCGCCGCGCGCCGCCAGCCGGACGAACTCCGGGCTTGGTGTATAGGCGGGCGCGCTGGCGGCGCCATCCGCCTGGGCGACGACCGCCGCTAGCTCGCCAGAGAGCTGGCTGAGGGCTTCCGCTGCCGCGATTTCCATCACGGGCGCGCCAGCCATTGTCGAGTCGGGGGCGCCCGCGAGGGTCAGCTCTGCCGCGACGGCGCCCTGGTCCACCGCCAGCGCGCGACGTGGGATGAAGCGCGCTGCCATGCCTTTGACCATCGCGATGTCTTCATCTGGCAGCGCCCGCAGCGCCAGCAAAGCGGCAGCATATACCGCCGCCGCGATCGGCATGATGATCAGGATGTTGAAGTGGTCGAGCGCGTGCGCCACCACCGCCATGATGATGGTCGCGCCCAGGATCTTCGCCGTAGTCTTCAGCAGTTTGACGGGAATCAGCGCGCGATCAATCATCCACAGCCCAATGCCCAGCAGCAGCAGCTCGGTGAGCGTTGTCGCCCACGCCGCGCCCATGTCCATGAAGCGGGGGATCAGGATGAGATTCAGCCCGACATTGAAAACCAGCGCCACGCTCGCCATGATCGGCAGTTTGCGCTCCTGCCCGGTGCTGACTAAAACCGTCGTCAACACCGAGTTCAGGTAGAGCGCGATCAGCCCGATCGCCAGCGCCTGCAAGACGTACTCCGATCCGGTAAAGTCCTCGCGCTGGTAGATGAAGCCGATGATATTGGGCGCCGTCACCAGCAATCCAGCGGCGGCGGGCAGCGAACAGAGCAGCATCGCGCTGGTAGATTTCTCGATCGCCAGCCGCAGCTTGCCCCTATCGGTATCCACGGCGTACTTCGAGAGAATCGGCGACATGACCGCGCCAACGACGATGCCCGGAATGAAGGTCAACGTGTCGAACAGGCGATAGGCGGCGCCGTAGACGCCGATGGAGGCGTCGGTGGCGAAGACCGAGAGCAGCACGGTATCAACACGGTAGTAGATGACGCCGATCACGCCATAGGCCAGGAACGACATGCCGGAGCGGATCAGCGTTCTGGCGATCGGCGGCGCCCACTCGAATCGAATGCCGATGATCTTCGCCGTGCGCACGATCTGCCAGATCATGCCGGCGATGGAACCGAGCACGAGCACGATGCCGACGGGGATGACGCCGTATCCCGCCCGCAGCAGAATCAACGCGAAGATGGTGTCGAATACCTTTTCGATCACCGCGCCGAACTTGGCCATCCCGACATCCATATAGGCTGTCTGCACGGAGATGAGGGTGGTCGAGATGCCCATCGTCAGCAGAGAGAAGCCGCTGAGCGCGATCAGCCAGCGCACCTCAGTGGAGTATCCGAGCAGGGCCGCCAGCACAAGCGAGAACGCGAAGAGAGCGGACCACAGCGCCGCCTTGAGCGCCAGCCCCATCGTGATGTAGCGATGCGCCGCGTCCAGGTCGCGCGCGACATCGCGCACGATCTGCTGATTGAAGCTAAATTCGATCGGAAAGCCCACCAGTGCGGTAAACGTCGTCGCGAGGTAGAGTTCTCCAAACCCAGTCGCGCCAAGAAAGCGGCCATAAGCGGCGGCAAGAATGAGGGTCGAGATCCAGGTCACGATCTGGCCCGACATGAGCATCATAATATTGCTAAACGTACGCCTGACAACATTCATGCGCAGACTCCATCTGGCCACGCCGACCGTGCCGCGCGAGAGGACGCGCAGGCTGAACCAGTGCGGTTCCGCCTGTCAGCGCGCCGCGCCGCCGCCTCACACATGTCAGATCCCTTCCACCTGCTGGCTGACACGGGGATGCACACGAGAAACTCTTCCTCGTACCGTTTAAGCTTCTCATGTGCGCGTGTGATGCCGATGCCCGCTGCGGTGTACGATTGGTAATCATGGCGATCAGGGTGGCGATCAGCACAGCGCATATCATGGCGAGCGCAGCCAGACGCCAGCGACTACCAACAGTCACACGGGTACTAGCATCGGACGAGCGGGCGCGCGCTACGGCGCCGCCGCAAGACAGATGGGCCATCGCGTCACGAAGAGGAGGGATGCGAGGAGGCGTGATAGCCAGCGGCGGTTACTACCGCTGGCTGGGTCGTCAGTCGCGCGACAGGGCGAGCTGCCAGGCGACCTGCGCCTCCAGTCCCGCGCGCAGCGTCGTCTGAGGGGTAAAGCCGAGCCGCTCGCGCGCCTGCGTCATGTCGGCCAGCGCCCGCGACTGCTCGCCGGGGCGGGTGGGGCCATGCCGCACGTCGGCGCGTCTGCCGATGATCTCCTCCAGCAGGGCGATCACCTGGTTGGCGCTGACCTCCTCCGCGCCGCCGATGTTGTAGACCGAGCCAGGCTCGAAGCGCTGGTGGGCGAGCAGCGTCGCGCGCACGATGTCGCCGACGTAGGTGTTGCCGCGTAGCTGGTCTCCAGAGCCAAACACCGTCAGCGGCTGGCCCTGGCGGATGGCCTCGATGAAGAGGTAGTAGCCCATCTCTGGTCGCTGGCGCGGCCCATACACCGAGAAGTAGCGCAGAATCGAGGTGGGCAGGCCAAACTGCTCGTGATACACCCGCACGAGATGCTCGCCCGCCAGCTTGGTGATGCCGTAGGGCGATACGGGTCGCGGTGTAGTCTGCTCGTCGCCCAGCACATGGCTGCCATAGATGCTCGACGTGCTGGCGTGGATGAACTGGCGCACGCCCCCGCTCTCGACCGCCGCCCGCAAGAGCCGCTGGGTCGCCTGCACGTTGCACGTCATATACACGTCGAATTGCTGCCAGCTCGCCAGCAGACCCGGCATCGCCGCGATATGGTAGATCACCTCCACACCATCGAGCGCTGCGGCGAGATCGTCGCGGCGCAGGTCCAGCTCGTGGAAGGTAAACGCTGGATGCGCCCGGAACGCCGCCAGATTGGCTTCCTTGACGGCGCGCGGATAGTACGGGATAAAGGCGTCCAGGCCAACGACCTCGTCGCCCTGAGCCAGCAGCGCCTGGCAGAGATGCGAGCCAATGAATCCAGCCGCGCCAGTCACGAGGCAGCGCATGAGTGGTGTCCGTCCTACTTCTTTCATAACATGAACGATGGTAGCAACGCGAGGGCGTCGTTCACCGCAGCGTGTGCGATGGCGCAGCGGGCGTGTCAGAAGCCTCTGTGATCGGCGGCGCCGCGAATGGCCGGGCCAGCGCCAGCCGCGCATGTTGCGCCACCCGCCGCCACCGCGGCGCCTGGGCGCTGCTCCAGTCAATCATGCTCTCATTCATATCGTGCGCGCCGCGCTGGCCTTCTGGCACATCGCCCGCTTCGATCCGCGCGATGAACTCTGGCAGCCGCTCATAGAACTCCGCCGTGCGATAGGGCGGGTGGAGCGACCACATGCCTGGCGCCTCGCCCAAAAAGTCGAGGCGCAGCAGCCCCCGTTCGCTCATCACCTGACTGATGATCTCCTCTGGCAGCGCGTAGGGCGGGTTGCCGTCCAGCCGCGCCTGCCACACGCGCAGCGCATTGGGCGCGGGCAGCAGCGGAACCACCGGAATCCGCTGGTGGAAGCGCGCGCGATCCATCAGGAAGATGCGCGAGCTGAGCTGGCTCGCGCTGAACGCGACGGAGGTGTAGGCGAACGGCGACAGTGACTGCGAGCGCAGACTGCCATCGCGCGTGGGCGGGCCAGGCAGCGGATTGCACGCCAGCGCCTCATCGTGCGCCCGCAGCAGAGCGACCGCCTCAGCGACCCATGTCTGGCTGTCGCCACCAAACAGCATATCAGAGTCCATGTGCAGCACGTAGTCGTGCGCCGCGCTATAGACGCCGTAGAAATACGAGTAGAACGGGCCGCCGTTCCAGTCCTTCTCAGGGACGCGCGCGCCGCCAAAGAACGCCTCGGCCAGCGCGCGACGCGCCTCCTCGGCGTACTCCACCTCGCTCACCCGCGCTCGCGGATACGCCGCGCACAGCTCGCCGAGCAGGCGGCGCATGCCGGGGAGCCGCTCGGCCCACGCGGCGGAGAAGCGCCCACGGCTGCGGTGCAGGTCCAGCGTCAGCAGAATTTCATCCACCTGCCCTGACCACACACGCAACTGGTGTGGAACGATGTATCTGGCGTGAGGGAGATCCGTCGGCGCCAGGCTGACCTGGAGGGTGACGCCCGCGCTGGCGCTCATGGGTTACTCCTTCGCCGCTACAGCGGAGTTCGCCGCGACGCGGCCAGCCCAGATGCGAGATGGTCGCGTCGCGCGCGGGTCAGTGTGGTTAGCGCCTGGTCGCGCTCAGCACATAGGATTCCGAGAAGACCAGGCTCATTCGTCGTGCGCCCATTGGCAGGCGGCTGGCGAGCTTGCGCCCCTGCTCGAACGCCCACATGAACGGCGGCTCGGCGAATTGCGGGATCAGCGGGTACTGGCAGGTGCCGCGCCAGAAGATCGGCAAGCCATAGATGGCTGGCGCGAGATCGAAGTCGGTGAACCCGGCCTCTTCCAACACTTGCCGCAGCGCAGCGGGCGAGACATAGCGCTGCCAGAAGCGATCATCCGCTGGCGGCTCAGGTCGGCGCAGCAGGCGCCGCTGGAGCTTGCCCAGCATCCGCTTGACGCCAGTGGTAAACCACCGCTCGCGTCCCGTGCCGCGATAGACGGAGATCGGCGTCTTGGTGCAGATCACCGCGCGCCCGCCCGACGGCACATGCGCGGCGACGCGCCGCAGGGTATCCTGCCAGCCATCAATGTATTCGATCACCCGAAAGCTGAAGAAGCCATCGAGGCGGTCCACTGGCTGGTAGTGCGCGGCGTCGCCATGCACGAAGGTGACATTGGCGTCGTCGCCGACGTAGCGCCGCGCCTGCTCGATCATGTTAGCGGAGATGTCGAGCGCGATCACCTCGGCGGCATGCGCCGCGACGACTTTGGTCCAGGTGCCGGGGCCACACCCGATCTCCAGGTAACGCCCCTTCTTCTCTTGTGAGAAGTGAAACTGGCTCAGCAGCGCCGCCTCGGTCTGGGCGTATTCGAGCCGGGTGAGGCGCGTCTTGAACCAGCGCAATTGCTGGTAGTAGGACGCGGCCTCATCGTAGATCTCCTGGATGCCCTGGTTGGTATGCTGCTCGACGCTCAGTTTTTGCGCGGATGTCATGGTCTGCTCACTTCCTGTGGACATGCCCCTGGCGCCCTGCTCAACCACTTCAGCGTAGTCTCCGCCTCGCGGTCAGGATACTACAACAGCGAGAAGTTGAGTGTGGTGGACTTCAGACTGGTCGTTGTCGCTAGCGCGGTCGAGCTGATGTGGCCCGATGCCGACGCGGTAACCGTATAGGTCGCGTTCTTGTTCGGCTCGATCAGAATGTAGCGGCCGGAGCTGTCGGTGGTGGTCGAGTTCGTCCCGTCGCTCACTGTCGCCCCAGAGATCGCCGCACCAGTCGAGGCGCTCTTGACCGTGCCAGTGATCGTCGTGACGGCCTGCACCTTGATGTTGGCCCAGTTGATGAAGGCGTAGGTCGAGCGGAAACCGCCGCCGCCAGAGGTGAGTGACGTCTGGCTGCCGGAGATCTGCCAGCCCGGCTCCGCCGCGCCGTAGGCCCACACCTTGCCATACGAGGTTGTGCCGATGGTCAGCAGCTTCGAGTGATACCACTGATTGGTCTGGAAGGCTGGCACGTTGACCTGGCTCAACATGGTCCAGTTCTCGTTGCTGTTGACCCAGAGCTGGAGCGTGTTGGTCGCGTAGTTGATGGCAAAGTCAATGAAGTTGTGGCCATCCTGGATGCGACCCAGCAGCCGCGCGCCGTGCTGGAAGGAGTCCTGGCCAAACTGGCTGACGTTGAAGTCGCCAGAGACCAGTTGATCGGTCGTGCTGGGGCCGAACCACTCATCGCGGTCGGTCGCGGCGGTGTAGGTATCCGCATAGCCGGTGTTGTTCTGGATAGACAGCGTGGCTCCGGGATAGGTTGTGGCGTCGTCGAGGAATGTGCTGCCATCCGTCGAGGGATTCCACCCGCTCTGGTTGGGCTGGGTGAAGTTATCCATCGTCGTGTTCGCTGGGATGCCAGCCAGCGCGCTGTTGGCCGTGGCAGTCGTGTTGTTGGTCACCAGCACGCTTGCCACATGATTCTCGTTGTAGCCGCTGGCTGTCACCACCACATCGTAGGTCTTGCCAGCCAGATTTGACAGTGTGAACTGCCCCAGGCTGTTCGTCGTGGTCGTGGCGCTGGCGGGCACGGTCGAGATGTGCGCGCCGGAGATGGCGGCGCCGGTGGCGGCGTCGGTGATCTTGCCGGTGATGTTGCCCGTGCCAAATGGCGTGGCAGTCGGCGTCGGTAGCGGCGTGCTGGTCGCGGTCGGCGTGGCCGTGGGGCCAGGAGTGGCCGTGGGGCCGGGCGTCGCCGTCGCGCCTGGTGTGGTCGTCGGCGTCGGGGTCGGCGATCCACCGCCGATGGCGGTCACCAATATGTTATCGAAGGCTGACTGGTTGCGCGTCTTCAGCCCGATGCTGCCGCTGGAGAACGTGCGATCAGTCACGGTGGCGAGCGTCACACCGTTGATGCTGGCGCTGATCGTCGTGCCATTCATCGTCAGCGTCCAGTTGTACCAGGTGGTCGTGTTATACGCGCTCGTGCCGTTGGCCAGCGTGTTCCAGCTGCCACTTGCCTTGTAGCCCAGATACCACTCGTTGCCGTTCTTGACCAGCAGGCCATAGAAGTCGTTGGCATCCTGGTAGCGCCCCTCGATGGAGACCACGCTGGTCCCGTTGGCCGTGCTGCCCGCGCCGGGCTGCACGCTGGCGGCTAGCGTGTAGTTGGTCCAAGAGGAGGAGCCAGCGAACACGCCATAGAGCGTGCTGGAGCTGGAACTGGTCTGCTCCAGCGCCTGCGAACCGTTGTTTTGCTGCACCGACCATGTCGTGCCAGTCTCAACCGTCCAGCCCGGCGGGAACGAGCCGATGGTATCGGAATCGAAGTTGTCGCTGAAGAGCGTGCCGGGATTCGGCGTCGGCGTCGGCGTAGGAGGCGTGGTCGCGGTCGGCGTCGGCGCAGTGGTCGCCGTCGGCGTCGGCGGGATCGGCGTGGCCGTCGCGGTCGCCGTAGCTGTCGGGGCAGGCGTTGGCGTCGCAGGAACCGTGGTCGCGGTTGGCGTCGGCAGCACACTCGTCGCCGTCGGCGTCGGCCCGATGACCGTGGCTGTCGGCGTCGGCGGTACGCTCGTCGCGGTCGGCGTCGCTGGGATTGGCGTGTCGGTGGGCGTTGCTGCTGGTGTCGCGGTAGCCGTCGCCGTCGGCGCTGGTGTCGCGGTAGCCGTCGCCGTCGGCGCTGGTGTCGCGGTAGCCGTCGGACTCAGCGTTGGCGTGGGTGTCACTGACAGCGTGGTCGTCACCGAGATGTTATCGAACGACGACTGGTTGCGCGTCTTCAGTCCGATGCTGCCGCTGGAGAATGTGTTGTCGGTCACGGTAGCGAGCGTCACGCCGTTGAT
Source organism: Ktedonobacterales bacterium (assembly GCA_025935235.1). Taxonomy (GTDB): domain Bacteria; phylum Chloroflexota; class Ktedonobacteria; order Ktedonobacterales; family JADMIN01; genus JAKAIY01. Next base: position 10,289 of record JAICVT010000053.1, read on the forward strand.
GCTGGCGCTGATCGTCGTGCCGACGTTCGAGAGCGTCCAGGTATACCAGGTGGTCGTGCTGTAGGCGCTCGTGCCGTTGGCCAGCGTACTCCAGTTCCCGTTCTGTTTGTAGCCCAGATACCACTCGCTGCCGTTCTTGACCAGCAGACTGTAGAAGTCGTTGGCGTCCTGGTAGCGGGTCTCAATGGCGACGACGCTCGTGCCGTTAACATCACTGCCCGCACCCGGCATCACACTGGCGCTCAGCGTGTAGTCCGTCCAGGTGGAGGAGCCAGCGTAGACGCCGTAGAGTGTGCTGTTGCTGGCGCTGGTCTGCTCCAGCGCCTGCGTGCCATTCTGCTGCACCGACCACGAGGAGCCAGTCTCGACATTCCAGCCCGCCGGGAACGAGCCGATGGCATCCGACTCGAAATCATCGCTGTAGAGTGTCGAGGTCGTCAGCGCGCCCGCTAGCAGCGCCTGATTGCTGGCGCGCGCCTGCGGCGGTATCGTCACCAGCATCATGCAGGTAGCGACCGCCAGCGCGACCACCGCCAGCGCGATGCGCGGCGTATTCCTGAAGATCACTTCGCGCCGCATCCGCAGCAGAACCAGCCCGCCGCAGAGCGTGAGGAACAGCAGCACGAACAGCGCGCCGCCCATCCAGGGCGCCCAGGCGCTCCAGTCTGCCGCGCGCGACACGCTGGTGGCGGCGGATGATGCCTGCGCCAGCGATGTATCCACTGGCGGGAGCGCCGCGGCTGACGAGCCAGAGGCGGCCAGCACAGCGAACTTAATGGGGCAGACAGTGGTAGTCGAGAACGTCGGCGAATCACCAGCCGCAGCATAGATGAGATAAGAACCAGGAGCAACAGTCTGATTGATCGTCTGGGGCGCGCCGCTACCTGTCGTCTCGTCGCCGACCGCGTGGAAGGCGACCACGCCCGGCACGGACACTTTGGCGGTCCAGGCGCCGTCGCTGGCCACCTTCAGCACTTGCAGCGTCACTGGCCGCAGGCGATGGCTCGGATCAACCAGATAGACGCCAACCGACGAGCCAGCGGGCCACGCGCTGCCCCGCACCGTGAACGGCGACCCAGCGGCACCGCTGGTGGGCGCCACGCTGAACTTGGCGGCGCAGGCGGCTCCTGATTGGTTGGCCTGCGTGGAGCGGGTGGGCGCCGCGCCGTGTGGCCCCGACAGGATGCCAGTGGCAAACAAGATAATCGCCAGAATCAGGACAGCGGCGGCGGCCAATGCGGGCGCCAGCCACCGGAGGATGTGATGGCCGTCACGCATTCTCATTGCGCCATCTCCCTTTGTTGTTTCAGTCTTGGCGCGCTCGCCGCGTCAGCAGGTAGAACGTTCAGCGTGAGAAAATAGAGCGCCGCGCTCGCGCGCAGCGAGGTTGTTGCCATAGGTAGTTTCCAGTTTGTTTCGGCGTGTCAGACGCGAATAGACGAGGCCGGATCGGCCTGTAGCCAGCGCTCCACTTCACGCATCACTCGTTCGCGGCGAATGAGTGATAGCCCTCCGATGCCGATACACTCCGCGCGATGGCATTGACTCAATTTGCCCCACACGTTGTAGGGGCACCAGCTCTCTTTGGCAGTCGAATCGTCGCAGCCCCGCACGATCGTCATCGGCTCGCTCGCCAGCGGCGCCGTCCAAACGGGATTCTCGTAGCCGACCAGATTCACAACCGGCGTCCGCACGGCCAGCGCGATCTGCGACGCCGCGCTGTTGACGCACACCAGACAGGTCAACTGCTGGATGAGCGCCGCGAACTGCATGATGCTGGTCTTGCCGGTCGCGTTGATGACGCGCGCGTCTTTGACCATCATGCCGTCAGTAATGGCCCTGGCCCAGTCATCTTCATCGGCGCTGCCCGTGATGACCAGCCGCGCGTGATGGCGCGTGACCAACTCATCAGCCACCGCGCTCCACTCGGCCGCGTCCCACTGCTGGCAGGTCCAGTGCGAGCCGGGATGCAGCCCAATCAGCAATTCGCCGTCGGTTACACCCTCAGCGGCCAGCAGATCGCGCGCGGCGCGTGTATCCTCTTCCGACGGCTCCAGCGCGAGACCGGTTCCCATCGTGGTGACGCCGACCGCTTCGAGCACGCGCCGATTCTCCTCGCGGAAGGAGACGCGCGTCGTCAGTGGTCGCGCCAGCCGGTTGAGAGTCGGCAGCCGCTCGCCGTCATCGAATCCGGCGCGGATGCGCGCGCCAGAGACCCACGCCAGGCGCGAGAGGAAGCGTGTCTGCGCGTGCAGCACCAGCGCCATGTCATAGCGACCATAGAGCTGCGGCGCCAGACGCAGCAGGCGAGCGAGTTGCTCCAGCTTGCCGCGTCGCGTCCCCTTGTGCTTGAAATCCTGGATGATGAGGACCTTGTCCACATCCGGGCAGCGCTCGAACATCTCGCGCACATACTCGACGGCGAAGACGGTGATGTGGGCCGCCGGATAGGTCTCGCGGAGCGCGTGCAGCGCGGCGAACGAGGGCAGCACATCGGCGATGTGGCCGTAGGCCATCACCATGATGCGCCTGATCTCGCCATGCGGCTTCGGCGTGGCTGTCAGAGTAGCGTTCGATTCAGAGGCGCCCAGCATCGTCTGTTTCACGCGAATTCCCCACTGGCGCGCGTCTGGCGAGCGCGCCACCCATGTCGCCGCATGTCCTGGTCAATCTCAAGCAATCGTCGGAGTCGCTGAGCCTCGTCGCGCGCAGGCGCGCGTCGCTGGCGTGGTTGAGGCAAGCAGCGCGAGGGTTCATCGCCGCATCGCGCTTCTCCCCACTGGCTCCCCCACTCCACCGCCGTGATGCTGGCCTGGCGCAGGCCGATTGCGCGGATCTCCTCGAACAAGCCGCCTTGTGACGGAGCGACCCCAGACTACCTCACCAATAGTCTAGCCCGCGCCCGTTCACGTCGGGTGTCAAACGCGGTACAGAGCAGGTGTAGCGACCGCTAAACCCGGTAAAATCGGCCTGTACGCTGTCCGCCCAGTATACTACACATACAAACGTGACCGGGCCTGAGCCGGTCACGCTGGGCGCCGCTCTGGGCGAGGCGCGCGCAGGCGCTTGGGAGATCCCATATGATAGAGTTCGAGACGTGCGGCGCCGTGACAACGCTACAGGAGACGTATGAAACCACGACTGCTGCTCTATCTCACCGCCGCCAGCGTCGCCGAGCGCAACGCCGTCGCGGCGACGCTGGCCTGGGCCGCCGAGCGCGCTGGCTGGCTCTTCGAGGTGGACTACGACGCCTACCGGCTTGGCGAGCACTATGGCGGCGGCGATCCCGATGAAGCGCCCGAGGGACTGCTGACTGGCGGCACGCTGATCGGCGGAAGGCGCCACGAGCGGCTGTATCTGCTGCTGCATCGCTTCGATACGCTGGTCATCACGCAGGGCGACGTGGCGTTCGACGCCGCGCTGCGGCAGATCGGCGTGGCGCGGCTCGCGCCAACCAACGCGCACGAGCTGTATGAGCAGGCGTTCGCGGCGCTGGGCGTGCCTCTGCCCACCTCGTCCGTCATCCTCGACGCCGCGCCCCAGCCCGGCCTGCGCGGCCTCGACGCGTACGGCTACCCGGAGATCATCGAGCGGCAGGCGCTGGCCTTCGAGGCATCCGCGCTGACGGCGAAGACGCTGGCCTGGCTGGCCGCTCACAACGCGCGCGACCTGCGGACGCTCTGGCTGGGCGATGCCCAGGCGCGCCGGCTGGCCGCGCTGGCCCCCTCCGACGCGTCGCTGGCGAGCCTGCCCGCGTTAGAGGAGCTATCGCCGTCCGATACCTTCCAGTCCGTCACGGAGCGACTGGCGCGGCGCTGGCTGCCAGCGTATCGCGGCGGCTGGGTGCTGGCCGACCCGCTGACCGTCTCGGCGTGGCTGCCCGAGGCGGCGCGCGAGCGGCGGCTGGCGATCTATGGCAAGCCCCAACGCGAGATCATTCGGCGGTTGCGCGACGAGCTAGCGGCCAGCCAGGCGGCCGTGCTGGGGCGGCAATACGAGGACGCTGATTTCTTTGACCTCTCGGAGCTAGGCATAGCTTTCCAGCTCATTGATCCGGCGCGCCCACCATTTCCGGCGCTGCGACACGCTGGATACGACTGGTCCGCTGGGTCGAGCGCCGCGCTGGCAGCGCCGGGCGCCGAGGAGCCCGATGATGCGCAGCTCGCGCGCTGGGCCGCTGAGGGTCGCGTCCTCACGTCGCTGATCTTCTGGACGGGCATGATCCGCGAGCTGGAGAATCTGCCACAGATCGTTGATCTGGTGGCGCTGACCCGGCTGAAGGCGGGCCTCGCGCTGACTGTTCCCGCGCTCGAATACCAGCCCGAGGGGCCGCTGGAGAGCTTGCGCGTGCCGCTGGAGCGTGGCGGCGTCTATCCGCATCTGGAGCTGCTGCTGGCGAGCTGTGGGCTGGGCGCCGCCATCGAGTCGCGCATGCCGCCGGGGCGTCTGGCTGCCTACCTTGCCGCCAGCCAGCGCCGGCTCGACGAGCTCGGGCTGCCGCCGTCCATGCGCCCGGTCGGCTGGTGGACGACGATGGACCCCGACATGATTGCCCTGCCCCAGCCAAAGCTGCCCGTCATGCCCGCGCTGGAGCGCGGCGCGCCGTTCGTGCGCCTTCGCTATACATCGGCCTCCGCGCAGCAGGCCGAGGCACAGCGGGCCGAAGCGCGCGAGTTGGAGCCGCCCGCTGATGTGGGCGCCGAGGCGGCCAGCGAGGCGACCGACCGCGCCGAAGCGACACTGAGCCGCAAGCAGCGCATCGGCGCATGGGCGCGCGCGCACGGGTTCGATGCCATGCTGGCGCCCTATCGTCCGTATGAGCACTTTGCCCCTGGCGATCCGCGGCCAGATGTGCTGGCGGCCGCCCGCGCGGCGGGGCTGCGCTACATGTTTAGCAAGGCGGGCTTTGGCGATCCGCCGCGCGCGCTGAGCCTCGACCGCGACTTCATCGCGCTCAACTACACCGCCGGGCGCTGGGATGGCTGGACGCCCTTCGAGACCATCAACGACCCGCGCGATCTGCGCTCGGCGGAGAAACGGCTGCTGGCGCGGCGCGAGCCAGGCTGGCTTGTGGGAACGCTCGATAGCTGCCTGTGGACCTTCAGCGGGCCGATCTGGCGGCGCGGCGCGGCGCTGCACGAGATCGCGACCTATCTGGCGGACGGCGGCGACTCCGGGCGGCTGGTCAACGTGACGCCGCGCGTCGTGGCGCGCTACGCGCGGCTGATCGCGGAGTCGCGCGGGAAGGTATGACCCGGGCCCACCCAGTTCGCGGTGAACCGGCGCGCCTACACGCGCCGCGCGTGACTACCTGTCAGCGCAGGCTCAGCGTCAGCGATCGGCGCGGCGCGTGGAGTGAGCCTGCCATCCGGCGCCAGGGTGAAGGACCGCAGGCACGTGCGGCGCGCGCGGTGATAATACCACCCCTCCACCAGATTGATGGGAATGAGCACGAGCTTGCCGCTGCGTAGAGCGTCGAGGATCAGGTCAGGCAGAAAGCGCGCCGCGCTCCTCGCACCGTGGGGATCGCCCGCCAGGGTCAGCTTGCCATCCAGCCCGCCGTTGCCGCGCGCGTATGCCCAGATGTTGCTCAGATTTTGCCGCACACCCCGCCGCACGCCATACGTATGACGCACAACCACTGTCGCGGTGCAGAGGACTCCCACGCCCGCCGCTAGCGTGCGCGCATTGTAATCCGTGTCCTCGGCGGCAGGAAAGTCTGGCGCTCCCGCGCCCAGATATTCATCGAACAGGCCGACACGCTCGGCGACAGAGGCGCGCAAGGCGAAGTCGCCGCCGATCCATCCCCAGGCGGGCGGCGGCGATTGGCCAGAATCGGGCAGATAGAGCGTCTCGTTGGGGATGTACTCCAGGCAGGTTTCCAGCTTGCGGCGCGAGACTGGCGGGGCCAGCAGCGCGCCACCAATCATGCCGACCTCGGGATGCTGATCGAACAGCCCCGCCAGCGTCTCCAGCCAGTCGGGCGCCGCCTCGCAGTCGTCGTCGGTCATCGCGATCACATCGCCCGTGGCGGCGCGCAGCGCGGCGTTGCGCGCACGCGACAACCCGCGCTCATCCAGGTGCAGGTAGCGAATGCGATTGTCGAGGTTGGGCAGCTCGGCGCCGACCTCGGCCAACGCTGACGAGTCGCCCTGGCCCACCACCAGCAGCTCCCAGTCTGACCAGGTTTGCGCCACAATCGAGCGCACGGTGTACATGAGTGTGGTGGGGCGCACGGTAGGGACACAGACCGTGATCTTCACCCGTTGGCCTCGCTTCTGGGTTGTCGTAGTACAAGAGCGGGGATCGCAGGTCGCATGCGAAGCCGCTCGATCAAGAACAGCCCGCCGCACACGCATCGAGCATATCGTATGCGCGTCATCAGCGCAAGCGTGTGCGGCGCTTCATTGCGCGGGCGTAACATCTGGCCATCCTGTCGCAACTCAACGAAGGATGAACGCCCTTCTACACGTGTCGTACACCTCGAACCGCTACACTAGTGACAGCATGAGAAAACGCTCATGTGACCGCCTCATCAGCCCCGTCGTCCGGTGATTGACGAGTCTCCGAGAGTAACGGGGCAAGGCGGCGCGGCGTTAGGCGCGATCAACTGTATTGCACATCGCGAGGAGGCGTGCGCGCATGTCCGGTGCGACCTGGCTGATGCTGGAGCGCGGCGC
>JAICVT010000050.1 GCA_025935235.1 Ktedonobacterales bacterium
CCTCGAAGTATGCCGGACTCACGCGGGCGGCGGGCCAATCACGCCCTCGGGCCGATCACGCCCTCGTCGGCCAGCGCTCGCAGGTCCTCATCGGAGAGGTTTAGCAGATCGCGCAGTATCGCTGCGTTGTCGCGCGCTGGCTCGCCGCCCGCGAAGCGCAGCGCGCCCGGCGTCTCGCTCAGCGTCGGCACGATGCCCGGCATGACCACCTCGCCGCTCGGGAACCGCTCGTCGGGGATGCGCGCAATCATGCCGCGCGCCTGAAACTGCGGATCGTGGACGATATCGGCGATACTCATCACCGGCCCCGCTGGCACGCCTGCCTCGTCCAGCGCCGCTTGCGCCTCCACCAGCGTCCGGCTCATCGTCCAGCGCGCGATGATCGCGTCCAACTCCTCGATGTGCGCCACGCGACCGCGATTGTCCTTGAATCGCTCATCGGTCGCCAGCTCGGGCATGCCCATCGCGCGGGCGAACCGGCGGAAGACGTTCTCACCGTTGCCGCCAATGGCGATCCACTTGTCGTCGCCAGTGCGATAGACGTTCGACGGGGCAGCGCGCAGCAGCTTGTTGCCCGCGCGCTCGCGCACGACGCCCTTGTGCGCGTACTCCGTGACCATGCCCTCGGTCAGCGCAAAGACCGACTCCGTGATCGCTACATCTACCACCTGCCCCACGCCCACCTGCTCCGCCACGCGCAGCGCCATCACCGCGCCCAGCGCCGCCTGCTGCGCCGCCAGCATGTCGCCCAGGCTGACCCCAATCCGCACGGGCGGGCGGTCTGGGAAGCCCGTCACGTAGCGCAGCCCACCCATCGACTCGCTGACATTGCCATACCCTGCCCGGTCGTGCGACGGGCCGGTCTGGCCATAGCCCGAGATGCGCACCAGCACAACCGCCGGATTGACCTCGCGCATGCGCTCATAGCTCAGGTTCCAGGCGTCCAACCTGCCGGGACGAAAGTTCTCGACCACGATCTGGCTCGCCGCCACCAGCCGCAACGCCAGCTCCTGTCCCTTCGGATGCCGCAGGTTGAGCGAGACGAGCCGCTTGTTGCGCGCCAGCGATAGCCACCACGCCGAGACCTCGCCCTCGCGCATCGCGATCATCTCGCCCCACTGGCGCAGTTCGTCGCCGCTCCCTGGCTGCTCCACCTTGATCACCTCAGCGCCAAAGTCAGCCAGCATGCGTGTGGCGGCAGGCGCCGCGACAAACGAGCCAAGCTCCAGCACGCGCACGCCCGCCAGTGGACCCCGGCCCGCATACCGCCCCAGCGCCTCGTCCACCTCAGCCCTATCACCCATGTCAGCCATGCGAATCCGCCTTTCGTGATCGTTCGGCGGGCCAGAAGCGCGCCAGATGCAGCCCGCGCCTGAAGCAAACAGACGCTGGCGATTCTCACCACGGCGAGCCGCAGGGAATCGCCAGCGCCTGTTACGCGATGTGTCGTCGCTTGTCGTCGCTTGTCGTCGCTTGTGGCGCCCTGACCGCGGCCTACCCACTCCGCGCTCAGGGGCGCCACCCGCGCCAGGAGCCTGGAGCGTCTAGACGCTCCAGGACGCGATCTGCTGCTCGCTCACGGTGAAGACCGTGTTCAGGTTCGTGCCAGTGGGATCCCACTGCACGACATCCCAGCTACCCGCGACGTTATGGAACTGGTTGTAGTCGTCGGAGCCAGAGGCGCCGTTGAAGTTGATGGACTTGCCAGCCTTGAGCGCCGCCACGCCGTCTTTGTAGGTTGTGACGACCTCCCCGTTGCCTTCAGCGACCTTGGTTACGTAGTTGTTCCACACGGTCGGGTCAGTCGAGTGCGCAGCCGTCATCGCCAGACAGGCGATAATCACCGAGTCGTAGGTGTTCTGCGACAGCGTGACTGGCTGGTTCGTTCCCCAGACCTTCTGATACTGCTGCGTGTAATACTGCCACGCCGGGCCAGCGGGCGGCGAGCCATTCATGCCCGTCATGTACTTGCTGGCGTTCGCCAGGCCCATCGCCTTCGCCATGTTGACGTCGGCGCCGGCATCGGTCAGGATGAACGGCACGTTCATATGGCCGAGCTGCTGCACATCACTAAAGAACGTGCTCGCGGTCTGCGGGTCGGTCTGCATGAAGATCGCCTGCGGATTGGAGGCGAAGAGCTTCTCGACCTCAGAGCGATATGAGCTTTGATGCGGTGTCACCAGCTCCTTATCAGAGATCGTGCCACCGTGGTTGGTGAACGCCTTCGTCAGCGGATCAACCACACCAGCGGCGTTGGAGGTGGACTCGAAGAAGAGGCCGACGTTCGTGTAGCCCTTCTGGATCGCGTAGTACGCCATGCCGATGGCGAGCGTGGAGTCAGAAGGAGTTGTTCGCCAGACATACTTGTTGTTCATGTGGTCGAGCTGGGTCGTGCCACCTTCGACAAAGTCCGGCAGATGATTCGGATCGAATGTGTTGATGACGCCTTCGATCTCCAGCGATGAGGGGCCGAGAACGAAGGCCGGATTCGAGAGTTGAAGCTGTTTGAGCGCGGTGACAGCGTCCACGGCGTCGCCAGCGGTATCGGCCAGCTTTGCGTTGATCTGGTGGCCGTCGCAGCCGCCATTGGCGTTGATGTCTGCGATGCCCACTTTCGCGCCGTGCAGGAACCACTGTCCCACGAAGGGCTCGCGCCCCGTCATCGGGAACAACTCGCCGACGGTGATCGGCCCGGTATCCGCTCCCGGCGAGGTCCCGCAGGCGCTCAGCAGAAGCGAAACCGTCGCGACCACGGTCAGAAGCGCCGCGAACTGTTTGCGCATAGATCGTCCTCCCGATACATTCTAGGTGTGCGACACGGTCGGCCTACACTGGCATGCGAGCGTGTCGCATCTGTTTGCGCTGCGCGTAGGGAGAAGCATCAAAACGTCAGTCGCGCCATGCAGGCGAGCCACAGAGCGCGCCCTGACGCAGCCACCCGCGCGCGCCGCCTCACAGCGGCGTCTGCGTCTGAGTGGCGCCTGGAGTGTCCGCCGGAGTCTCTCCTTTCTCTGATTTGCCCAGAAATATGGCAGGCAGATCGAGCGCGCGCATCTGGTCGGGCGTGCCTTCGACACAATTGCGACCAGCGACCAGCACATAGACCCAGTCAGCGTTGCTGATGGCGCGCTCGACATTCTGCTCGACCACCACAACCGCGGTTCCCGCGTCGGCGATGGCATGCGCCTTCTGCCAGACGACTTCGGTATAGATCGGCGACAGCCCGGCGGTCGGCTCATCCAGCAGCAGCGCGGCTGGCTCCAGCATCAGCGCCCGCGCCATCGCCAGCATGTTGCGCTGCCCGCCGCTCAGCGATCCGGCCTTCTTATGTTCCGCCGTCTTCAGGTCGGGGAAGATGCCGTAGATATGGTCAATGCGATGGCTCAGGTCACCCCGCAGGATGAACCCGCCCATCTCCAGGTTCTCGCGGATGTTGAGGGTCGGAAAGACGTTGCTCTCCTGCGGCACATAGGCCAGCCCCATGCGAGCGACCTTATTGGCGGGCAGACCCGCCAGTGACTGGCCGTTCACGTTCACCGTGCCGCTGGTCGCTGGCAACACACCCGCGATGATCTTGAGGAAAGTTGACTTCCCCGCGCCGTTGGGGCCGACGATGGCGACGATCTTGCCCGCTTCCGCCCGAAGTGAGGCGTCCTGCACGATGGCAATCTTGCCGTAGCCGCCAGTGAGGCCCTCGACGCGCAATACTTCGTCCATCTCAGCCCCCCAGATACGCCGCGACGACATCCTGATTGGCGCGCACTTGCTTCATGGTGCCGGTCGCCAGAGCGCGCCCGCTCGCCATCACGATGACGTGATCGCAAATCTGATCAACGATGCCCAGGTTGTGCTCGATCAGCAGGAAGGTCACGCCCGTTTTGCCCAACTCGACGATGTGCTGCGCCAGCCGCTCGGCCAGCGCCGGGTTGACGCCCGCCATTGGCTCATCCAGCAGCAGCAGCTTGGGCGAGGCCATCAGCGCGCGCGCCATCTCCAGCAGGCGCTTCTGCCCGCCGCTCAGGTTGCGCGCATAGTCGTCGCGCTTCTCGTAGAGGCCGAAGGTATTCAGCAGCGCGAGCGCCTTCTCGTAGTTCTCGCGTTCCTGCTGTCGCACCAGCCCGGGGCGAAAGATGGCGTTGAGCAGTTGCTCGCCCGCCTGATGCTGCGCTGGCGCCATCATGTTCTCCGCCACCGTCAGCGCCCCGAAGCCGCGCGAGATCTGGAAGGTGCGGATCAGGCCGCCCGAGCCGCGCCGATAGGGCGGCCACCGGCTGATATCCTCGCCGTTGAAGCGGATGCTCCCCTGGTGCGAGAGATAGAAGCCGGAGACGATATTCACCATCGTGCTCTTGCCCGCGCCGTTCGGCCCGATCAGCGCGGTGATTTGCCCGCTCGGCACGCTGAAGCTGCAATCGTCTACCGCCTTGACGCCGCCAAAGGCATGCGTCACATGCTCCACGTGCAGAATCTCAGCCTGCTGCGACATTGGCGCCCTCCTTCGCGATGGGAGCCGCTGGCCCGCCACGTCTGAGCGGGAGGTCAAAGAAGCGCCACTTTTTCTCCGGGATGATGCCCTGCGGTCGGAACCACAGCACGAGGATCAGCAGCGAGCCGACGATGATGTTGCGCAGCGCGGGGATCAGGTCCGGATTATTCGACACCTGCGGCAGGAAGCGCGTCACCTCCTGGAACAGCACCGGCACCAGCAGCGCGCCGAGCGCCGCGCCCCAGTTGTTGCCCGTGCCGCCGATCAGCAGCGCGGTCCAGATGACGAACGTCTCGCCCGTCGTCCAGCCGCTGGGGTTGATGGCGGTGATGTACTCGATCAGCAGCCCACCCGCGATGCCAGCGTAGAAGCAGCCGATCACCATCGCGCTCATGCGGTACTTGAACGTGTTCTTGCCGAACGACTCCGCGACATCCTGATCTTCGCGGATGGAGCGCAGCGTGCGGCCATAGGGCGAGTTCTCGATGCGCTGCGCGAACCACCACATCCCCAGCATCACCACGCCAGCGAGCAGCACGAAGACCCACTGATACGTACCGTAGGAGATGCTGAAGCGATCCTGGAGCGGCGAGGGGACGCCGCCGAGGCCATCCCAGCCATTGAACAGCCCGGTGGTGTTGCCGACGAAATCGTAGGTGATGACGCCGACCGCGACGGTCACAATCGCCATATAGTCGCTGCGCAGTCGCTTGAGCGCGATCAGCCCGACCACCAGGCCAAACGCCGCCGACGCCAGCCCGCCCATCAACAGCGTCAGCGGGAACGGCCACGACAGCCCTAGCACATAGGTCTGGCCGCTGATGCCATTGGCCACAGGCAGGCTGAAGACGCCTGTGACATACGCGCCCAGCGCCATGAAGATGATGAACGCGAAGTTCAGGATGCCCGTGTAGCCGAACTGGATGTTCAATCCCCAGGTGAGAATGTTGTTGATGAAGAAGAACACCAGCAGCGTCGTGGCATACAAGACGATTTGGTTCATCCGCTCATGCCTTCCCTTCTGAGGCGAAGATGCCTTGCGGTCGGAAGAGCAGCACCAGCACCAGAATGGCGAAGGCCGCGTCGTTTTTGTAGTCGGAGCTGAGCGGTATGGCGGAGATCTCGGTGACGATGCCGATCACCAGCGCGCCAACCATCGCGCCATAGGGCCGACCAATGCCGCCGAGGATCACCGCGGCGAAGATGACGAACAGGAAATCGCCACCGAATGCGGGCTGAAACGAGGAGATGTTGAGCGCCAGCACCACGCCCGCTAGCCCGGCCAGGAAGCCGCTGAGCAGCCAGGCGAAGTTCGTCACCAGCTCGGTGTCAATGCCGCAATTGCGCGCCAGCGCCGGATTATCAGACATGGCGCGCATGGCCTTGCCGACCTTGGTGTAGTTGAGCAGCACATGCACGCCGGCCATCGCGACGATGGCGATGCCGATGATGATGAGTTGCGAGCCGGTCAGCAGGAAGGGGCCAATCGAATACTGTGTATCTGGCGGCACAGTGTAGCGCTGGAAGTCAGCGCCGAATGCCGCTAGCAGCACGTTCGAGAGGATCAGCGACAGGCCGAATGTCACCACCAGCATGAACAGCACGGGATACTGCCGCTTGGTGAAGGGCTGCAAGACGATCAGGTTGAGGATCACCGCCAGAACGCCCGTCAGGATGGCGCCCACCAGCAGCGCCAGCCAGATGTTCCAGCCATAGTGGGAGTTAGCCAGCCACGCGAAGTAGGCGCCAAACGTCAGCAGCTCGCCGTGCGCGAAATTGACATAGTTCGTGACGCCAAACTGCAACGTCAGGGCGACGGAGGCCAGCGCCAGGATGGAGGCTGTCACCAACCCGAATCCAAGAGCATGGAGGTAGATGAGCATGGTCACTCCCCGCCGATGGAACGCGGTGGACCACGACGCTCATCCTGCTGGGACGAGGCCAGCGACACGCTGATGCGCAGGTAGGTCTATTCGCCGGGCGCGTGTCGGCGGCTCTGCCGAGTCGCAGGACGGAGCGATGCGAGTCCCGCGGGTCTCTCTCCGCCACCAATGACAGAGAGCAGCTACACGACGCTAAGGGATACCATCGCCCCGCATCGTTCAGTCGTTGGGGAGAAGTGTAAGCTGGGGAACATAAACGCCGTGTAAACAAGAGCGCGCAGTCCCGCCCTGGCGCATAGACATTGTATAAACGGCTGGCATAAACGCCACGCTCGCCACGGGCCGACGGCGCTACTCGCCCATGCAGGGCGGCATCGGGTACATCGCGGGGCGCTGGGCGACATCGAGCGGAAAGACCGTATAGTCGCCACCATCTGGCTGCAATTGGGTCACTGCCATCGGCTTGTAGACGTTGACGCCACGGTCATCGAACCGTATGCGACCATAGAAGGTCATGATGTCGAGCTGCCTGAGCGCGCTGGCCACCCGCACCGGATCAAGCGAGCCAGAGGTTTCCAGCGCCTGCTGAAACGCGATCAGCCCCGCCGTCGAATCCGCTGCCTGGTAGGGAACTTCCGAATAGTTGGGGAAAGCCTTCAGGAAGGCGGCGCTATAGACTTGTGGCGTGCTCCACAGGTCATCGCCGTGATAGTTGAGCGCGCTGGTCCATTGGGTCGCGCCGAAGATGTAGTTGCCCTGGGCGCCCAGGTTGGCGCGGAACTCTGACATCGCCGGGCCGACCGTGATGCCCACCGCCTTCGGCGAGAGGCACAGCGCGTGGGCCTGGCGCGTGAAGAGAATGGCGTCTTGCAGGTGGCCGGCGACCAGCACAACGTCGGGATGTGTCAGCTTCATGGCCTCGATCTGCGGGCTGACATCGTCGGGATCGCGCGGATAGTATTGCTCGTAGACTACCTTCATGCCGCGCTCCTGCGCATACTCCGCCGCGCCCGCCAGCACCTCATGCGAGAACGCCTCATCCGAGCCGAGCAGCGCCACTGTAGAGGCGCCGGGATCGCGCTGCAGCACGATGGCGATCACGCCGCGCAGATAGTCCTTGGCGGGTGAGATGACGCTGAAAACGAACTTGTCTTTGGCGGAGTAGATGCTATCGGCTGAACCGTGGGTCGCCACCATCGGCACGCCCAACCGCTCGGCGACCGGCGCGGCGGCGGCGGTCAGCAGCGAGCTATACGGCCCCAGCAGGAAGTTCACATTGTCGTGCGTGACGAGCTTCTGGTAGAGCTGCGCTGTCAACGCCGGATTCGACTGGTCGTCATAGTAGTCGAGCGCCAGACGGTAGCGCTTGCCGCCAATCAGCAGCCCTCCCCGCTGGTTGATCGTGTTGATATAGAGCAGATAGCCATCCAGCGAGTAGCGCCCTTCTTCCACGTCTGGCCCGGTGATGGGGATCGTCACGCCGAAGGTGATCGTGCCAGCCAGCGGCGGGCTGGAGGTGATTGGCGCGCAGGCCGCCAGCGGCAGCAGGAGAGCCAGCCCCAGAAAGAGCGCGGCGACGACGATCTGCCGCCAGCGCGGCGCGGAGCGCCCACCATCGGCGCGGATGGCTCGCATCGTCATCGGCTGCGACATCGAAGCATCTCCTGCCTGCCTCATTGTTCCTCATCACTGGCGCTCTCGCACCGGGCATCTCTTCGAGCATGGCGCCGGGCGTTTCACGACGCGGCGAAGCGATAGCCCAGGCCTGGCTCCGTCAGCAGATAGCGCGGCGCCGCTGGCTCTGGCTCGATCTTGCGGCGCAGGCGCTGCACGTAGACGCGCAGATACTCGGCCTCGTCGCCATACTCTGGCCCCCAAACACGCTGCAAGAGCTGCCGGTGGGTCAACACTTTGCCCGCATGCGTCACCAACTGCGCCAGCAGAGCGAACTCCGTCGGGGTCAGGCGGATCTCCTGGTCGTCGCGCCGGACGACGTGGCCCTCCAGGTCTACCACCAGCCCGCCGCCGAAGGTCTGCGCGCCAGATGCGGTCTGCTCGCCCTGCCACTGCGAGCGCCGGATCGCGGCGCGCACCCGCGCCAGCAGCTCCTCGACGCCGAATGGCTTGGTTAGATAGTCGTCGGCGCCCAGGTCGAGCGCGGCCACCTTGTCGGCCTCCGCGTCGAGCGCAGTCAGCGCGATGATCGGCGCATTCGAGCGCTCGCGAATCCGGCGACAGACCTCCAACCCATCCATGCGCGGCATCATGATGTCGAGCACCGCCAGTTGCGGGTTCTCGCGCTCCCAGGTTGCCAGCGCCTCCAGGCCGTTGCCGGCCTCGCTCACGACATAGCCGCGCGCGCGCAGATTGCGACACACAAAGTCACGCAGCGACGTCTCATCCTCCGCCACGAGGATACGCTGCCCACCGGGCGCTGCCATAAAGCCCTCCCTTGCCACCGACGCTGTGGCCACTCGCAGATGTGTCGAGGTGTCGTTGTGTCGTTCAGATCGTCTCGCTGGCGCTGACATGCTCCCTGGCCGTCTGATCGGTCGCCTCAGCGCGCGGCGCGGCCTCCGCGGGCGCCAGCGGCAGCGTGAACGTGATCGCCGCCCCTTCAGCGCGCCGCTCAGCCCAGATGCGTCCGCCGTGCGCCTCGACAAACGCCTTGCAGATCGCCAGACCCAGCCCCGAACCGCTGCTGCTGCGATTCTGGCCGTGGCTGGCGCGATAGAAGCGCTCGAAGATGTATGGCAGATCGCGCTCGTCAATCCCAGGACCGCTATCTTCCACTGAGATGGCCACCGCATCCGCCGCGCGCCGCGCGACCACGCGCACCGCGCCATCGCCATAGGCGACCGCGTTGCTCAGCAGGTTGCTCAGCACCACCTCGATGCGCGCTGGCTCCACGTCAACCAGTGGCAGGTCGGCGGGCGCGTCAATCACGACCGGCGCATCGCCCTCCGGCAGACGTCGCGCCGCCTGGGTGAGCAGATCAGCGGGTGAGGTCGGCGTGCGGCGCAACAGCAGCAGACCGGCTTCGAGCCGCGAGAGGTCGAGCAGGTTACTGACCATCTGCGCCAGGCGATCCGCCTCCGCGCTGATGGTCAGCAGGAAGTGACGCTGGTCGTCCACTGGCCAGATGACGTCGTCTTGCAGCAGCGTCGAGGCATGCCCCTTGATGGCGGCCAGCGGCGTGCGCAGCTCGTGGCCCACCGCCGCCAGCAGCGCGCTCTTGAACTGATCAACCTCGCGCTCGCGTGTGATGTCGCGCAGCAGCAGCCCCTGACCCAGCGCCGCGCCCGCGTCGTCACGCACATCAAAGACGCGCACCGTGAAGACACGCCCACCCGTCGCGCGCCCGGTCTCCAGCAGCCATTGCTGCGTCTCGCCCGCCTGCGCCCGCGCCAGCTCGCGCTCATAGCTCGCGGGCCGTTCCGCCAGCGCCGCCAGCGCGGCATGCACACTCGCCACGTTGCCGGAGACCAACTGGTCCTCTGGCATGGCGATCAGCGCGCGCACGCCGGGGTTGGCGTAGAGCAGCGCGCCATCGGCGCTGGCCAGCAGCAGGCCATCGGTCATGCTGCTCATGATGGCCGAGAGCGTCTGCCGCTCGGCGTTGGCCTGCTGGTAGAGCCGCGCGTTCTCCTCGGCGACCTCGCGCAGCCGCTCGTCGCTGCGCTCATACAGCACCGCATGCTCCCACGCCAGCGTCGCGTAGTTGGCGAAGGTCATCAGCAGGTTGACCTCGTTCTCGGTGAACGGCGTGGGCTGCGTGCGCTGCACCTCCAGCACGACAGCGCCCACGCGCTCGGTCAGGATCGGCAGCGCCAGCACGCTGCGGAACCCCTGCGCGTAGGAGCGCGCCGGAAACGCCGGGTTGCCATCGGCGATCATCTGCATCGGCGCGCCGTCACGCAGCGCCCGCACCGCGGGCTGGGCCGTGCCGTCGCTCGCCGCTGACTCCGTGGTGAAGCTGATCGGCTCGCAGCCCTCGCTGACCAGCGTGCGCAGGGCGCCAGGTTCATCTGGGACGAGCACCGCCGCCGCCTGCACGTCTACCAGCCGCCGCACCTCGCGGATGATCGCCTTGCCGACGAGTTGCGGATCGAGCGAATGCACAACCGCGTTCGAGGTGTCGAGGAGCGTGCGCAGCTCGGTCAACTGCATGGCGACATCGCGTTGCAGCCGCGCCAGCGTGCGCGCGACGCTGCCAACTTCATCGACCCGTGGCGTCAGGTCGGCGAGCGGCGAGAGATGGGCGGGCGCCGAGAGCATGGCAGGCGCGCCAGCCGCCATATCGGCGAAGGTGGTATTAGCCACTGTCAGGCGCCGCAGCGGGCGCACCACGCGCCAGACGAGAATCAGCCAGAAGAGCAGCCCGCCCAGCGCAAACAGCGCCGTCGCCACGCCCAGCCAGTCGCGGAAGTTCGAGATGGCCGCTGAGAGGTCTGAGGATGGGCGCTGCACCACGACCGCCCAGTGAACGCTCTTAATGGGCGTCGCACTGTAGAGCCATTCCTCACCATCCGCGCTCTGCGCCACCTGGGTCGCGATCTGCCCGCGCAGGGCCGCGCTCGCGCCGGGCAGATCGGCCAGCCCCGACTGCAACAGGCGCTCGCGATCGGGCGTGGCGATCAGGTTGCCCTGCTGATCGAGGATGCTGATGCGCAGCGTCTCGTGCTGCGCGGCCTGCGCATTCATCACGGCGTCAATCGGCGCGTTCAGGCCATCGAGCAGCACGCCCACACCCAGTACCCCCAGCAAGCGCCCACTGGAGTCGCGCACGGGTAGCGTAAAATTCATGTCGGCGTTGAAGGTCGTCAGGTCAACGATGCCGGCCTGGACTGTCACGCCGTTAGATGTCAGCGCGCGCTGAAAGAGCGGCTGTGCGGCGAAGCTGGCGTCCAGTGTGCGCAGATTGACCGGCTCGGACGCGCGCATGATGCCGGAGGGATCGAGCCAGTACACCTGGTCAATATCATGGCGCGCCGCCCGGAAGGCATTGAACGCCTCCAGCATGTCATCGTCCACTCCCTCGCGAATGGTGGGGAGCTGGCTGAGCGAGACCAGCGCGCTCTTGATCGTGCTCAGCCGCGTATCGGTGTCGATGGCGATCTCCTGCGCCAGCGCCACATCGGTGGACTGAATGTCGGAGAGAATCAGGCCGCGCCCCACGCGGTCAGCCTCGACACCCGTCGCCAGCACGATCAGCACGAACACCAGATACACGCACAGCAGCTGCATCAGCAGCGAGCGGCGCACGAACTGCACGAAGTCAGGCGCGCCATCGCGCAGATTGCGCGACGCGCCCGCCATGCGTTCTCGCAGCTCGCTTCTCGTGATTCGCATCTCGCTGTGTCCTGCTGTCTCCCGCGCTCACAGCCAGTTTCAGCCTGAAAGCGCCTGCCCACGCTGCTCGACCTGCGCCGCCAGATCGAGGGTGCGCTGGGCGCGCGCCGCCACTGGATAATCAATGAATTGCCCGCCCACGCGCAGCGAGGCAACGCCCTGGGCCTCCGCCTCGGCAAAGGCCTCCACAATCGCCCGCGCCTGCGAGACCTCCTCCGCGCTGGGCGAGAAGACCGCGTTGACGATCTCCACCTGTCGGGGATGGATGCACGCCTTGCCCTGGAAGCCCAGCCGCCGCGCCTGCTCGGCCTCGACGCGCAGCCCGTCTTCATCGTGCAATTGCGCGTAGACCGTATCCAGTGGCGCCTCCAACCCCGCCGCGCGCGAGGCGATGACCAACTGCGCGCGCGCCCAGAGCAGCCCCTCGTGGCCGACAACCCAGGTCATGTTGGTGTCAAGGCTGAAGTCACCCGCGCCGAAGTTGAGTCGGCGCACGCGGCTCGACTCGCGCACGGTGGCGGCGATCTCGGCCATGCGCGCCACGCCAGCCGCAGTCTCGATGATCGGCATGACCTCGATGGCGCCCGCCGCCAGTCCAGCCGCACGCTCAAGCTGAGTCAGCAGCCAGTCCACGGTAGCCAACTGCGCCGCCGATTCCGTCTTCGGGAGCACGACGCCATCCAGCCCCGGCCCAACAATCGCGCGCAGGTCGTCGTAGGCGAATGGCGTTGTCAGCCCGTTCACCCGCACGAAGACGCGAGGTCTGGCCGCCGACGAGGACTCGCCTGCTAGCCCATCGAGCGCTTTACGCGCCGCCAGCCGCGCCTGAGGCTTCTCGGCGATTGCAATCGCATCCTCCAGATCGAGGATGACGCCATCGGCTGCGCCGGTCAGCGCCTTCTGCGCGTGGCGCGACGAGGTGGCTGGCGCGAACAGCAGTGAACGTAATGGCATGGGACAGTTCCCTCACGAGCCACTGGGAGTTTAGCACAACACTACAAGAATTGAAGGATAGCCGCAAGGCGCCGAGCGCGAATCCGATCGCCGAGCGCCCGCACGCCCGGCTAGAGCACGCCTTCCGTGCGTAGCGCCTCGATCTCCTCGGCGGAAAGCCCCAGCGCGCTATAGACCTGGGCGTTGTGCGCTCCGAGCGCGGGGCCAGTCGTGCGCACCTGGCCAGGCGTCTCGCTGAGGCGCGGCGCCACGTTCACCATGCGGATTGCGCCAATCGCCGGGTCACGCAGCTCGACCAGGCTCTCGCGCGCCTGAAACTGCGGGTCGGCAAAGACCTCGCCAATGTCGTGAACCGGGGCCGCCGCCACCTGCGCGGCCTCCAGCAGGCGTAGCGCCTCATCGCGCGGATGCTGGCGAATCCAGGCGCCAATGATCTGGTCCAACTCATCCACGTTGCGCACGCGCGCCGCGTTGACCGCGAAACGTGGATCCGTGCGCAGTTCCGGTCGCCCGATGGCGTCCATCAGCCGCTCAAAGATGGACTGCGCGCTCGCCGAGATGGAGAGCCACTTGCCATCACCGCACTGATACGAATTGCGCGGTGCGACATGATCGCTGCGGTTGCCGATGCGCCCGCGCACGATGCCAAACTGATCGAAGTCGAGCAGCGATGGCTCGACCAGCCGCAGCAGCGGCTCGCAGAGCGAGAGGTCAATCATTTGCCCTGTCCCACCCTGGGCGTCGCGCCAGTAGAGCGCCAGCATCACAGCATAGGCCCCCATGATCCCGGCGAGGCCGTCGGCCAGCGGCATATTGGGCAGCGTCGGCGGCCCATCGGGATGCCCATTGAGTGAGGCGAATCCGCTCAGCGACTCGGCCAGCGTGCCAAAGCCGGGGCGCTCGCGATAGGGGCCGGTCTGCCCGAAGCCCGTCACCCGCAGCAGCACCAGCCGCGGATTGATCTCGCGCAGCGTCTCATAACCGAGGCCCCAGCGCTCCAGCGTACCCGGGCGGAAGTTCTCGATCACCACATCCACATCAGCGGCCAGCCGCTTGAAAAGCTCGGCGCCTTTTGGCTTGCTCAGGCTCAGCGTGATCGAGCGCTTGTTGCGCCCCATAGACTTCCAGAACAGCCCCTCGCCGTTCTTGGGCGTGCCCCAGCGCCGCTGGTGGTCGCCGACGACCGGCGCTTCGACCTTCAGCACGTCAGCGCCAAACTCCGCCAGATAGGCCGCCGACCAGGGCGCTGCCGCCATCGTCGCGATGTCGAGCACGCGCACGCCCTCCAACGCCATGCGCGGCGGTCCGTCACGCCTGGAATCCTGACTCATTCCCATACGATGCGCGCTCCCCTTTCGTGGCGTTGGGGCGCCGGTTGTAGGCGCGAAGAATATATTCTATATTGTGTATAGTTGTGACGCAGTCCGACCGTCTTGTCAAGCGCCGCCCGCCCAACGGGCGTCCATGCGTTGGAAAGGACACCCACATGGCGACCATCCTGCCTGATGGGACACCCGTCAGCCCTGGCTTGCATGATCCGCCGACGCCAGAGTATCTGACCAAGACCGCGCTCGCGGTTCAGGCGCTGCGCGGGCTGATCTTGCGCGGCGAGATCGCGCCCGACGCCCCGCTGACCGTCGGGCGCATTGCGCAGATGCTGCGCATGAGTCCAACCCCCGTGCGCGAAGCCATCCGCACGCTCCAGGCGGAAGGACTGCTGCGCCACGAGCCACATCACTCGGTCTCGGTCAATCGCTACTCAGCGCAAGACATTCGTGATCTCTATCAGATGCGCGCCGAGCTGGAGTCGCAGGCCACCCGCATCGCCACCCCGCGGCTTACTGACGCAACGCTGGCGCAGTTGGCGACCCTCAATGACCGCATGCGGGAGCGCGCCACAGCGGGCGACATAGACACGCTCAACCGGCTGAACGGCGAATGGCACCTGCTGATCTACGGCGCCGCCGACAACCGCATCCTGCTAGATGTCGTGCAGCACCTGTGGAAGAAGTTTGTCTGGGACATCAACTGGATTCTGCCCGGTCGCTCGCTCCGCTCCATCGAGGAGCACGACGCGGTGCTCGAAGCGCTGCGGGCGCGCGACCCGGATCTGGCCGTCGAGCGCATGCGCGCGCACCTGCAATATGGCGAGGAGTACGCGGTGGCGTATGTCGAGGGCCAGGCGGCGCGAGCGACCGGAGCCACACCGAATGCTGACGCATCGAATACCGCTTCAGAGCGACCAGAGTAGGACACACCACACCATGAGTCTCTTTACCGACGCATCCCCCATCAGTGGCCCGCGGCGACTGCGCGAGCTGCTCGCCCGCCAGGAGCCAACGCTTGCCCCCGGAGCCTTCGATGCGCTGAGCGCGCGCGTGGTCGAGGCGGCTGGCTTCGACGCGGTCTACATGACCGGCTTCGGCTCCACGGCGTCGCTGCTGGGCCAGCCCGATGTCGGACTGCTGACCGAGCACGAGATGATGGACAACGCCCGCCGCATCGCGCAGGCAGTCAACATCCCGCTGATCGCCGACGCCGATACTGGCTACGGCAACCCGCTCAACGTCATCCGCGCCGTGCGCGACTACGAGCAGGCAGGCGTGGCCGCGCTGCACATCGAAGATCAGGTCAGCCCCAAGAAGTGCGGCCACATGGATCGCAAGCATGTCATCCCCAGAGATGAAATGGTCGGCAAGATTCGCGCCGCGCATGATGCTCGCGGCGCGGACGGCATTCTCATCATCGCGCGCACCGACGCCCGCGCGATGGAAGGGCTGGGCGCCGCGCTCGACCGCGCCGAAGCCTATCGCGACGCAGGCGCTGACCTGCTCTTTGTCGAGGCGCCGCAGAGCGTGGATGAGATCGAAGCCGTCGCGCGCCGCCTGAAGGGAACGCCGCTGCTCTTCAACTGGGCGGAGGGCGGCAAGACGCCACCGGTCGCGCTCGCCGACCTGGCGGCGCTCGGCTTCAACCTCATCATCTTCCCCATCAGTCTGCTACTGGCCGCTACCCAGGCCATGCAGGCCGCCGCGGCCGCTATCCGCAACGATGGCTCGCCCATCAACCTGGTTCCGACGCTGCCCTCCTTCCAGCAATTCACCGACTTCATCGGCCTCCCGCAGGTGAAGGCGGTCGAGCGCCGGTATGGGGTGGAGGAATGGTGAGCGCTGACGGGCCACACGTCGCGCGGGCGCGCCAACCATGAGCGCACACGCCGCAACTTCAGGCAGCGCCGCCCCCGCAGCGACGCATGGCAGCGCGTCGCTGCTCGCGCTCGGCACGCTGGCGCAGTTCGGCGCCTCGACCATGCAGCAGGGGACGATTGTGCTTGGCGTGTTCTTCGCGCTGACCTATCACCTCTCGCTGACCCAGATGGGCGCCGTGCTGGCCGCGATGACCTGCGGGCTGATGTGTTCCGGGCTGGCAAACGGTCCGCTCGTTGATCTGTGGGGGCCGCGGCGCGTACTCTTCTGCGGGACGATCATCATCAGCGCGTCGGCCACCGCCATCGCCTTTAGCCCGAACCTGATCGCCACGGTGGCGCTGCTCTTCGTGGCGGGGCTGTCGCTGGGAACTGTGCCCATCTCTGGCACGAAGGCGATCCTGGTCGCGTGGCCGCGTGAGCGGCGCGGCATGCCAATGGGCATCCGCCAGATGGGCGTGCCGCTGGGGGCGCTGGCCGCCTCACTCGCCCTGCCCAGCCTGGCCAGCGCAACAGGCCTGCGCCCCATCTATCTGGGGTTCGCGCTGATCGTCGCGATCTGCGGGCTGCTCTTCTGCGCGGCGCTGCCCGCCCAAACCACACGCCCCAGCCGCCGCGAAGCGCGGCGCGCTCCTGGTGAGGCGCGTCGCATTCTCATGCCGGCCATCATCGGATTCCTGCTGGCCTGGGGCCAGTACACGCTCCTGACCTACACCATCCCCATGCTGCGCCAGAATGGCATGTCGCTGGTCGCCGCCGGAGCGCTGCTGGCGGTGGCGCAGGTCGGCGGCGCGGGCGCGCGCCTCGGCCTCGGCCACATCTCAGATCGTCTGGGCGGTCGGCGGGCGCACGCGCTGCTGGGGATCACAGCGGTGGGCGTGGCGCTGGCCGTCGCGCTGGCCTTCCTGCCGCGCGCCCTGCCGATGGCGCTGCTTGCCGCGCTCTGGCTGGCGCTGGGCGCCGCGTTCGTCGGCTGGAATGCGCTGGCCCTGACCTGGGCAGGCGAGCGCGTCTCGTCGGCGCACGCTGGCTCGGCAATGGGGCTGGAGACCAGCGCGGTGCTCTTTGGGGCGACCGTCTCGGCGCCCGTCTTCGGCTCGATAGTGGAGTGGGCTGGCTCGTATCAGGCCGCATGGCTCACGCTGGCCGCCGTGCTGGCGCTGGCGCTGATCCTGCTGGTGACGCAGACACGCCGCCCGGAGCCACGATTCTCCGACGCGGCCAATGGCGACGCAACCCTGGAATCGCGGGCCATCGCGCTCAGCGATTGAATGACTGGAGGTTCGTATGTCCGACACACCCGACACGTCCAACACGCCACGCGACGTGACGATTGTTGATGTTTTTCCGCGCGACGGCCTGCAAACGCTGCTGCACGAGCCGCACCTGCGCGCGCCCACCACGGCGGAGAAGGTGGCCATCATCGAGCGGCTGGACGCGGCCAACGTGCCGGAGATCGAGATTACCGGCTTCGTGCATCCGCGTGTGATCCCCAGCCTCGCCGACGCCGACGAGGTCGCGCGCGAAGTCCTCGCTCGCCCGCACAAGGCGGCCTATAAGGCGCTGGTCCCCAACGTGCGCGGGGCCGAGCGCGCGATGGCGGCGAGCGTGCCAACGCTGACCTGCCTCATCATCGCCAGCGAGACCTACAGCAGCCTCAACTCCAATATGTCGGTGGAGCGCAACCTGCAAG
>JAICVT010000319.1 GCA_025935235.1 Ktedonobacterales bacterium
CCTGCCGCGCGCTGCTCCAGCGGCTCATCGTCCGCTGGCTCCTCTCCCGCCAGCGCGGCGTGGAAGAAGCTGATGACGCGCTGGCAGTAGGCCGGGCGGTCGAGGAAGTACGTGCCGCAGTGGTTGGCGCCCTGCCCGATCCACAGGTCTTTCGGCTCGCGCGCGGCGGCGAAGAGGCGATAGGCGTGGCTGACGGGGATCATGTCATCATCAGAGCCGTGGATCAGCAGCAGCGGACGCGGCGTGAGCGCGTCAATCACACGCAGCGGCGCCACATCGCGCCCGCGATAGCCCGCACTGCGCAGTAGGAAGTAGTCGCTGATGGCGGCGAAGGGCTGGCCGGGGATGTGGATGACGCGCTGGACAGCGTAGCTGACGACATCCGTATGGGTGGCGAAGGGTGAATCCGCGACCACCCCGCGCACCTCGGGCCGCGCCGCCGCGCCGAGAATGGCGATGGCCGCGCCCATCGAGAAGCCCAACACGCCGACACGCGCCTGGGGCAGCCGGGCCAGCGTGTAGTCCAGCGCGGCGTAGAAGTCGTGCAACTCGCGATACGCCAGCGTGATGGGGACACCATGATTGGCGCCGTGGCCGCGGTAGTCGAAGAGCAGCACATTGAAGCCCACGCGCCAGAGCGCCGAGCCAATGCCAATCAGGTCCGATTTGCTGGCGCGGTAGCCAGCGCATGCGATGATGACCTCGTCGGCGGTGGGTCGCGGGAACCACCAGCCAACCAGCGGCTGCTCCGGATTGGCCGTCGGGATGCGCACATCCTCATAGTCAACGCCCGTCTCGAAGGGCGTCATGATGAAATCGTCCATGAAACTGATCGGAATGGGCGCTGTCAGTCTGCGCGCCACATAGTAGCCCATCCCCGCGCTCACGCTCGCCAGCGTTGCCGCGCCGATGCCCGTCGCCACCGCCACCCCACGCGCCAGCCGCTTCCGCATGCGCCATGTCTCCCTGACATCATTGTCACTGTGGTCTGGAATCGCCTGAACTTGCTGGAAATCGAAGCGCGCCTCGACCGCCGACAGGCGCGCTCTTGCACCAGATTCTAGCGCCGGTACACCAGAGCGCGCACCTACGCGCGTCGAAGGCGCGACTACGTCTGGCTCGGTGGCAGCCAGCCGCGCGCCTGATACACCTCCGCGAGTACATCAGGGCGGTCACTCATCAGGCCATCTACGCCCCAATCGAGCAATCGCTCCATCGTCTCGCGATCATCTACCGTCCAGACATGCATATCGAGGGCCAATTCGTGCGCCAGCCGGATGCTGGTCGGCGAGACGACGCGGATGCCGCGATAGATCTCGGGAACCTGGAGCGCATCGTAGAGCGGGCGCATGCGGTGTGTCTGGCGCACGAGCACGCCGAGCATGAAGTTGCGCGTCTCGGCGGCGCTGGCGGAGGTGGCGATGTACCCCTCGCACAGCGCGCGGAAGCGCCGCAGCGCATCGGTGTGGAAGCTGCCGACCAGCGCCCAGTCGCTCCAGCCATTGTCCATCAACAGACACGCCAGCCGCCGCTCACCCTCGGCGTCGCTGACCTTCATCTCGATATTCACCCGCGTCTGCGGGAAGCGCTCGAAGACCTCGCGCAGCGTGGGGATCGTGACGCCCTTGCCGCGCCACGGATACGTCGCTCCGCCGTCGGGCGTGAAGTGGTAGCCCGCGTCCAGCCGCCGCACCTCATCGAAGGTCAATGACGCCAGCGGGCCGCTGCCGTCGGTCGTGCGGTCGAGCGTGTCGTCGTGAAAGACGACGATCTCGCCGTCGCGGCTGTAGTGGATGTCCAGCTCCAGCGCGTCGGCGCCGTAGCGCAGGCCATTTTCATAGGCGGGCAGCGTATTCTCTGGCGCCAAAGCCGAGCCACCGCGATGCGCGAAGAACAGCGGTCGCGTGTGCCTGACGAACGGCGGGCGCGGGATGTCGGCGGGTGCGATGCGGCGCTGGCGATTGGGGGCTGGCATCGGTGGCTCTCCTCGTCGTTGTAGGCGGCTGGCCAGAGTCTGGCCGTTGGCGGCGCCCACCACCATGATAGCGGCTCACGGCGCAAGTGGTCTAGATTATGCGCCGGACAGGCCCGGTGGCGCTCAAATGCCGCCAAGTCGCATGGAAGCGGCAAGGAGCGCGCCAGGGCATGGCACACGCCGAGTGGCATGAAGGAGGCAGCGTATGCGGATCGCACAGGTGGCGCCGCTCTATGTAGCGACGCCGCCGCGCTCGTATGGTGGCACCGAGCGCGTCATCTCTGGACTGACCGAAGAACTGGTCAGTCGAGGACATGAGGTAACGCTTTTTGCCACAGGAGACTCACGCTCCAGCGCGCAGCTGGTCGCAGGTGTTCCCAAAGCGCTTGGCTTTGCGCATCTGATGGAGGCGGGCGCCGCGCACGTCGCCATGCTGGCGCAGGTCTACGCTCGTGCGAGCGAGTTTGATGTGATTCACGCGCATGTGGACTATCTGGCGCTGCCATTTGCCGCCGCCAGCCCAACGCCTACCATCATCACGCTGCACGGCGCGCTCGATCTGCCCGGCTATGCGCAGGCGCTCTCCGCCTTCCCCGGGCTGCGCTACGTCTCGATCAGCGACAGCCAACGCGCCCCGGTTCCAGGCCTCAACTGGGTCGCCACGGTGCACCACGGCATTGATGTCTGCTCACACCCGTATACCGACGAGCCTGGGAAGTATTTGCTGTTTGTTGGGCGCATCGCGCCAGAGAAAGGCCCAGATCGCGCCATCGCCATCGCCAAGCGGGCAGGCATTCCGCTCAAGATCGCGGCCAAGGTTGATCCCAAAGACCGCCGCTACTTTCAGCGCGAGATCCGCCCGCTGCTCGATGATCCGCTGATCGAGTATCTGGGGCCGATGGATGAAACACACAAGCGTGCGCTGATGCGGGATGCGCTGGCCCTGCTGCTGCCCATCCGCTGGACCGAGCCGTTTGGCCTGGTCTTCATCGAGTCCCTGGCCTGCGGCACGCCAGTGCTGACCTGCCCGATGGGCGCCGCGCCAGAGATCTTGAGTGAGGGCATCACGGGCTACATGCGCGAGAGCGACGACGAGCTGGTGGAGGCGGCGTTGCGCGTCCGCTCCATCGCGCGCGCGGGCTGCCGGGAGTGGGCCGAGCGTCGCTTCGGCCTCAGCGCGATGGCCGATCGCTACCTGAGCGTCTACGAGGCGGCGATGCGCAAGCGCCAGACCCAGCATGCGGTGGATATTCTCGCCACTACGCTTGCCGGGTCGGTCGTGCCAATCGAGCCAATCGAGCCAATCGAGCCAATCGAGCCAGCCGAGCCAGTTCAGACCGGCGTCCAGCCGTTTAGCACAGATCAGGCGGGCATCTCATGACGTCATCATCTTCCAGTCAACCCAACCAATCCGTCCCCTCCGGGAGCCAGACGGTCGGGCCGACGACCGCCACCGACCTGTATGTCTTGCAGGGAGAAGCCAGCGCCAGCGTCGAGAAGATCGCCCTCAAATTCGGCGAGGCCTTCATGGTGCTCGACACCCGCGGCGATCTGCCGCAGTCAGAGCAGGAGACGGGATTGTATTGGCGCGGCGCGCGCTTTTTACGCGCCCTCGACCTCTTTCTGGACGGCAAGCCGCTGACCGGCCTGTCGCACTCCGTCTCGGATGAGGAAGGGACCTGCCAGATTGACCTGACCAATCCCTACCTGCCACGCCAGGCCGAACCGCATGAACACGGCGCTCAGCCCAACAGCGCGCAGCACGACGACTCCTCGGACGGTTCCTCAGGCGCCTCATCCGCTCCCCAGGGCGGGCTGGCTGGCGCGGCGGATGGCATCGCACATGGCGTGGCGCATGTGCGCCGGAAATTGAAGTTGCGCGGCCACACGCTGACGCAGGAGATCACGATCACCAATTACGACGAGAACCCCATCGCTTTCACGCTGGCTATCCGCACGGAATCTGACTTCCGCGACATCTTCGAGATTCGCGGCATGCGCTGTGGCATCCACGGCAAGCAGTCGCCTCCGGAGATGAGCGCCGACGCGGTGACACTGAACTATCTGGGCGCGGACAAGGTCGAGCGCGTCACGCGTACCGAGTTTGATCCACCTGCCGCCGAGGTCCACCTGGCTGGGGCCTCCCATGACCAACACGGGCACGGCCCGCGTGTCGAAGACGCCGTCGCTGCGCTCTGGCGTGTCAGGCTGGCGGCAGGCGCGCACACTATCCTGCGCCTGACCACGCGGCTGTGGGAGGGTGATCCTTCGACGCCAGACAAGGATCGCTGGCGCGGCTCGCAGGCCAGCCAGGAGCAGCCGCTGCGCGCGAGGCCGCTGCCCGCGCTGGTCAGCGACAACACCTTTTTCAATCGCACTCTGCTGCGTGGCATGCACGACCTGGAGATGATGTGTGTGCGCACCTCGGGTGGCCAGTTTCCCTATGGCGGCATTCCGTGGTACGTCTGCCCGTTTGGGCGCGACAGCCTGATTACCAGCATGGAGTTCCTGCCGTGGTTCCCGGAGGTCGCGCGCGGCACGCTGACCTTCCTCGCCGCGCGCCAGGGTACGAAAGTGGATAGCTTCACCGAAGAGCAGCCCGGGCGCATCATGCACGAACTGCGCGTTGGCGAGCTGGCCAAGCTGCACGCGATCCCGTTCATCCCGTATTACGGCACCGTGGACGCCACGCCGCTCTTCATTATCACGCTGGAGCACTACATCCGCTGGACAAACGACACCGACCTGCTGCGCCAGCTCTGGCCGCACGCGCTGGCGGCGGCACGCTGGATGACGGACTACGGCGACAGTGACGGCGACGGATTCCTCGACTACAAGCGATCGGAGTCAACGGGCCTGGTCAACCAGGGCTGGAAGGATAGCTGGGACGCCATCTCGCACGCCGATGGCAGCCTGGCGAAGGGGCATGTGGCGCTCTGTGAGGTGCAGGGCTATGCCTATGCCGCGTTCCAGGCCATGGCGTGGTTGGCGGAGAAATCGGGCCACGGCGACAAGAGTCAGGGCTGGCTGGACCACGCGACCGAGCTGCGCAAGCGCTTCTCGGAGCGGTTCTGGTGGCCGGAGGAGCAGTGCTTCTATCTCGCGCTCGATGGCACGAGCCAGCCCTGCCGCGTCGTCGCCTCCAACTCTGGGCAGTGCCTCTGGTCGGGCATCGCCACCCAGGAGCAGGC
>JAICVT010000308.1 GCA_025935235.1 Ktedonobacterales bacterium
CCGCTCGACGGTGGCCGCCGCCGTGCTGGGCTTCGCGGCGTGGCTGGTCCTGGCGCTGCTGGGTATCTCGTCCAGGCTGCTGCCCAACACGCCGAACGGGCTGAATGATCCGGCGCAGGCGTTGGCGCTGGGTGCGACGCCACAGCATCTCGCGCAGCCGATCATCGCCACCGTCGTCATCATCGTCGTGGCGCTTGCGCTGACGCAGATCGCCTTCGCCCGCCAGGAGCCAGCCGCCGCTCAGATGTAGCGAGCCGCTAGCGCGCCATATCGGTCAGCCCGATGATCATGAGCAGCCCGCCGAGGAGGACACAGGCCACGCCGACGCCGACCGCCACGCCGCCAATACCGCTACCATCGGACATCTCCATCGCCAGCGGCGTGATGAGCGCGCAGAAGATTGTCCCAGCGAAGTAGGGGATCATGGCAAGCACGACGACAAACGCCGCTGTCGCGGACCGCTCGCCGGGGCGCCGCGACGCGCGCGTGAGCGCAACCGTTGCGATCACAAGCACCAGCGTGACGCCGATGTAGACGCCGCGACGGTCTACGATTGGGCGAAGAGTTTGCGCGAGGATGGCCGGTCTTCGCCGAGTGTGCGCATGAGCAGATGAAGTGTCTCGCGCTGCTCCTCAGGATCTTCCTGCTCCCATGCGTTCCGCGGGCTGGAATGTCCAGTTGATCGTGCTGTCAATGCCTCCCCTGGTCTTCTGGACCATTTGCTGGTTGGGCACGTACTCGATATCTTCGCTTGTCCCATCGAAGCGCATGCCAGCCATCTGGTAGACCCAGCCGAAGCGATGGCCGCCGTTGGGGAGTGGCTGCACATCCTTGACCTCTACCATGCTGGGCCAGAACTCCGGGAGGTGAGAAGGGACGGCAGCATAGCCGAAGACCTTCTCCACAGGAGCCTGAATCTCCATGCTCCGTTCCACTTTTGCCATGAGCGCCACCCTCTCCTGAGAACGATATCTGCCCTGAGCTTGCATATGCCGCAAGGCTCAGGGCATACGATGCCTGCCCTCCGGCGCGCACGCATTGGTCGGTCGTCCCATCATGTCGCCACAGGCGGGCGAGGCGCACGTATCCGCTATGTGCGCCAGCGCTATGCCAGCGGCAATCGCTGGCTATTCCATGCCCTGGCTGGGCGCGATAGAGCATGCCGCGGATTCCCGCGCGGCGAGCGCTGCGGCTCGCTCCTGGTCATCGCGTGGCTTGCGCGCCCGGAAGTTGATGCCCAGCGTGCCAAAGCTGGACGCGCTGCTCGACTGCGGCGCGCCCGCGAACACGTCCGCACGCCAGGTGATCTCGAAGTCGATGAAACCGGCGGCCACGACCGTGGCCTCAAGCTCTGTCTCCAGCAGAGCGCCAGCAATTCAGCCAGTCCACAGGTCTATCTGGCGTTTGGCGCTCATGGGCACCGGCTTCTGCACCAGAATGTCGCCGATCTGGAGGCGCCCGCCCGGCTTCAGCGCGCGCGCCATTTCGGTGAGCGCGGCGATCTTGTCCGGCGCCAGGTTGAGCACGCCGTTCGAGATGACCACATCCGCCCAGGAGTCTAGCACAGGCAGGGTCTCGGCATAGCCTTCGCGGAACTCGACGTTGGCGAGCCCGGCGCTGGCGGCGCTCCGGCGGGCCTTCTCCAGCATGGCAGGGGTCATGTCGACACCGATGATCTGCCCGTGTGGCCCTACCATGCGGGCCGCGATGAGGCTGTCGAAACCGGCGCCGCTCCCCACATCGACCACTTGCTGCCCTGGTTGGAGTGTGCCCAGGCTGAAGGGATTGCCGGTCCCGGCGAAGGACTCCAGCGAGCCTTCTGGAATCCCCTCGAGCCAGGCTTCCTCATAGCCCAGCAGGCGGGCGAGCGGGCGACCGGTGTGGAAATGGAACCCTTGCTGGGGGGACCGCGCTACCTCGGCATATTCGTCCTGAATGGCCTGGCGCACCTGGTCGGTATCAACCGCTGGGCTCTGCATGAGGTTCCCGGTCATAGGCCTACGCCTCCTTTCAGGCGAGACGCTGTTTGGCATGGGGGCGCACTAGAAATCGATGCTCGCGGCCCCCGAGACGAGGTACTCGACGACATTGGCCGCCGTCACGATTCTGGCCCCTTCGATCAGGTCTTGCTCGGTAATGCCGCGTGGTTTAGTACAGGCCCCGCAGGCCCAAATCTGGCCCCCATTGGCCACAAACGACTGGATGATCTCTTTGAGCGGCTGGAAACCTTCGTGATGGATTGGATCAGCGTACTCCCTGGTGGCCAGCCAGACCCCATCAATCGTCAGCAGCAGCGCCGTTTCCTGGTCGGCGGTCGCCGCGACGTTGGCGACGACGAATGCCAGTGTCGCGCGCTCGGGGTCGTCTTTCCCATGCGTGCAGTGGGCCAACAGTTTCGCCATGTCGAATCTCCTCCTCGTGCGCTACCGCGCGCTACCGCTCGCTACTTCTTGCGGATGAAATACTGCTTGCCCTGGCCCTGGTCGGCGATGACCGCCGCCAGCGTGTGCCCGGT
This sequence comes from Ktedonobacterales bacterium, assembly GCA_025935235.1. Classification (GTDB taxonomy): domain Bacteria; phylum Chloroflexota; class Ktedonobacteria; order Ktedonobacterales; family JADMIN01; genus JAKAIY01. Next base: position 2,516 of record JAICVT010000308.1, read on the forward strand.
GAGCGAGCACCAGGACAGAAGGTTTTCATGCGCCGTTGGGTCGTTGGTGCGCACCTCGAGCATCTGGCCACTCTCCAACGCCCTGATGCGCGCACGGATCAGCGGCGTCAGGGTCGCGCACTCCGTCTCCATCGCATCGAATATGGCGTCAGCATGTGGCGCTGTCGCACCGCTCGGCGCCGTTCCTGGGGTATCTGACATCTCCTCTTCCCTCGACTCATCCGTTTGTCTGTTCCGCACGGTGGAGATGCTCGACCGGCGAGCATCTGGAGGGCCACTGAAGGCCAGGTCTGTACGGGCTGGAAGCATGAGACACATGGTACCCGCGCGCCAGAGCGCGCGCATCGGACAGTCGTCCCATCTTTGGGCGCAAGGGACAGGGACGGCGGGCCAGGCGCCCGCGCAAGCGGCGAATCAGCGGCGGGAAGCCTTCTCCTCACCGCAGCAGGTCATGCTCTACCGCGAACAAGGCGGCGCCCACTCTGGTACTCACTCCCACCTTGCTGTAGATGTGCTCCAGGTGGCTCCTGACGGTGTGCTCGCTCACGACGAGCTGCTTGGCCATCTCGGGGCGGCTCAGCCCCTTGACCAGCAGCCGCATGATCTCCACCTCCCGGTCGGTCAGGCCCGCTGGCCAGGCTGGAGAGCGGGGCTTTCGCCTGGGCACAGATGTCGCGCCGGATGCGCGCAATTCCTCTGCCAGCGCCCCAAAGGCGTCGGGGCAGAGCGCATGCCCAACCTCGTCGCTCATCCGTTGCAGCGCGGCTTCCTCATCAACCGCTGGCTCGTCGGGCGTGTCGTTGGTGAGGTCGTCGAATCGATCGGCGACGGCGATCATGCGAGCGCCGAGCGGGATCTGCGATCCAGATAACCCGCGATAGTAGCCTCGCCCGTCCAGACGCTCGTGGTGCGCGGCGATCAGCGGGACGATGGACGCCAGAACTGGCACGCGCGCCAGGATCCGCTCGGCGTGATAGGGGTGCAGGCGCAACCGCTCCCACTCGACCGGGCTCAGCTGGCTGTGCGGTTTCTGCAGGGTGAAGGAAGGTACGGCTACCAGCCCGAGGTCGTGCATCAGGCCAGCGCGGCGGATGGCGCTGACCTCGGCTTTGGGCAGGCGCATCTGCGTGGCCATACGCTCGGCCAGATCGCCCACCCGGCGGGAATGACCGGAGGAGTAGAACGACTTCAGATCGGCGAAGTCAGCAAAGGCCAGGGCGACATCTTCGAGCTTCTCCTCCTTGAGGTACTGGTAGGGAGACGGCGGCTCCAGCGCCAGCACAAGCACCCACACAGATTCCTGTTCGAGCGTTTCCCAGAGCGTATCGTCGCTCGCGATGGAGAGAAAAGCGTCCACCACAGTGGGATCAAAGGCCTTACCCCGGCGCTCCTCGGCCAGGCGTATGGCGGCTGTGCGCCCACCAACGTGATGGAACGCTTCGAGAAAGCTGGTGGTGTAGACAATGCGCGAGATGAGCGGAACCGCCTCTCCCCGCGCTCCGCCGGGTCCGCCGCCATCCCATTGTTCGAAGACCGAGATCAGCGCGGTTTGCACCATCTCAGGCATGCCCAAGCGCTCCGCGAAGCGCCCCGCGACCTCGCAGGTGTTGCGAAAGCCTTCACGTGTGCTCTCCTTGCCGTGAAGCGCAAAATCCAGGAGTTGCTGCGCTCGCACGTGAGTCGGTTGCCCGGGCGCCACATAGTCCTTGAGCCAGCCCATGACCTCGAACGGGTTATGCTCATCAGTGTAGAAGAAGTAGTCTCGCCTGGCCGCGATCTCGTCATTCATGAGGAATCTGGCGAAGTGACTGGTCCAGGCCGTGCAGCCCGCGTCCATGAGCAACCCAGCGTAGTACAGACCAGCCTGCTGGTCGGGCGTCAGCTTGAGCTGATCCGCGATCCGCATCCCCAGGTAGCACGATCTGACGGCATGCTCTGCTGGCAGTCCTATGGCGAGATCGGCTGCCAGGGACAAGGCGCTCAGGAGGTCGGCTATGCGCACATAGCCAGGCGGCGGATGGTCGCCTTCGATTGGTGGCTGAGAATGGCTCACTTCTATGGCTCCTGAGGCGTCTCTTCAGCACAGTCTGGAGGAGTCTGGAGCGCCCGGCTGAAGTATATCGCAGGAGAGCGCGCCGCAACGCTATCCTGATGTCGTTTGCGGCGCCAGTTGATACGTGGGGAATGCTGTTGCGCCCTCTATCCGTCATGGAGAAGCGATACGCGCGCCGCGCCGTGTCGCAGACTGGCTCATCGGGCGCCTGCTCTCGTTCGCACCCTCAGCATAGCACCGCCGCGACTGTACCAGGACGCCTCCAGCTAGCTGATGTAGCGGAAGGAGCGCGCGAAGGTCAGGAAGTCGGGCAGGTCGCGCTGGGCCTGCGCCGCTGTGGAGTCGTACAGCATGAAGCCGTAGGTATAGCCATGCAGCGTCACGCTGGCGCGATAGCTGATCGCCGGCGGGCCTACCGTCTTGCTCTCCAGCGGCGCGCTGACCCCCGCGATGACCACGCTTTGCCCCGTCGGCTGCCAGAGCGACGCCTGCGGAGCGCTCTCATCGCTGGCAGCGCACGGCGCGAACGCCGCCGAGAGCAACATCCAGCGCGGCAGCTTCTCCATGTCGCGCGTCGACGTCACAGGCTCCGTATTCGGGCTGATCAGCACAGCGAGCTGGCAATTATACAGTCCGCCCGCATTGAGGTCGCTATCGGCGGTCACGCTCCAGAAGGCGGGCGTGCCGACATGCAGGTGGTATGCGCTGTTCTGGTACTGGCCCCAGCCGACGGGCAGCCCCGCGCTCAGCGGCCACACCACCTCCACGGCGACCAGCGCCAGCGCCACCAG
>JAICVT010000035.1 GCA_025935235.1 Ktedonobacterales bacterium
GCACACCGTTCCTGTCTGGTGCGACTTCGATGGGACGAATGTCCGCGTCAACTGTCCAGCGGCAAGTCGAAAGGCGCGCAATATGGCAGTGGGCAGCAACGTGACGCTGCTCGTCATGGATCCGCAGCAAGCCTATCATTGGATTGAAGTCATGGGGCACGTGGTCGAAATCAGGGACGAGGCGCATGGCGCGCGCGACCACATCAACAGCCTGGCGGAGAAATATACCGGTAATCCCGTCTATCAAGGCTATCGCTCCAGCAACGTGGATCGCCTGATGTATATTGTTGAGCCTGACGCCGTGCATGGCCGTTAATCACATGGCAAGTCAGCATCAGTTCATCACCATCCGCCTCGCCACATTGGAGGACTACCCGGGATTCCTCAGCGTTGCGCGTGAAACGAACGAACATCACGCTGCGTTGCTACCAGGCATCTTTCGCAGCGCGGAAGTCGCGGTTCCTGAGGAATATTTCGCTGGTTTGGTGACGGGCGAGCAGTCTTGCATCTTCCTGGCGGAATGCGATGGAGTGGTCGTCGGCTATGCGACGCTGCAACTCCACCACGCGAGATATGCGATCCAGGTTCCGCGAACAGTCGCATTCATTGACAATTTCGGCATAGCGGAGGCCCATCGGCGGCTGGGAGTCGGACGGAGGCTGTTCGCGGCCTGCCTTGAGTGGGCGCGGGCGATGGGCTCCAGCAGCCTCGATCTCGACTGCTGGGAAGCCAATCAGGACGCGATCCGGTTTTATGAGAACATGGGCATGCAGGTGAGCCACCGTCGGTTCACGCTCGACCTCTGACAGCAGTTAGTATCAACCGCTGGCGGCATTGCCCGGCGCCAAGGAGCGATGCACATTATGCCGATTCAACAACTCGCGCCAGAGATTGCCGCCAAGATCGCCGCCGGCGAGGTGGTCGAGCGCCCTGCGTCGGTGGTGAAAGAGCTGGTCGAGAACGCGCTCGATGCGGGCGCCACCAGCGTGCGCGTGGAGCTGGAGGGCGGCGGCCTCGATCTGATCCGCGTGGTGGACGACGGGCGCGGCATCGCAGCGGATGAGCTGGAGCTGGCGTTTGTGCGCCATGCCACCAGCAAAATCGCCACGCTCGACGACCTGGAGCGCATCCGCACGCTGGGCTTTCGCGGCGAGGCGCTGGCCAGCGTCAGCGCGGTGGCGCGCGTCACGCTCATCAGCCGGGCGCGCGGCGCGGCGGCGGGCGCGCAATTGACGGCAGACGAGGGGCGCGTGGGGTCGGTCGTGGCGGCGGGCGCGCGCGAGGGAACGGTCGTCAGCGTGCGCGGCCTGTTCAGCTCGCTGCCCGCGCGGCTCAAGTTCCTCAAGACGCGCGCCACCGAGACGGGGCACAGCCTGCGCCTGCTGGAGCAGTATGCGATGGCCTATCCTGGCGTGCGCTTCACGGCGGTCAGCGAGGGCCGCGAGGTCTTCCATACCAGCGGCGATGGCAAGCTGCTCAATGTGCTGGTGGCCGTCTACGGGCTGAGCGTCGCCGAGCAGATGACGCCGATCGGCGAGACGGCACTGCCTGCCGACGAGCGTGAGGTCGCGCGCGACGATGGCAGCGAGACGACGCCCGATCCCGATCGCCCGCGCGTCGGCGGCTACGTCAGCAAGCCGACCTGCTACAAGGCGACACGCCAGTATCTCTCGTTCTTCGTCAACGGTCGCTGGGTGCAGAGCCGCACGCTGAGCTACGCGGTGGAGGAGGCCTACCACTCGCTGCTGCTGGCGGGGCGGCATCCGGTGGCGGTGGTCAATCTGACGCTCGATCCCTGGCTGCTGGATGTGAACGTGCATCCCGCCAAGACGGAGATCAAGTTCCTGCGCGAGCGCCAGGTCTACGCCGCCGTGCAGCGTGCCACCCGCGCCGCCATCCTCGATTCCGCCAGCGCGCCGGAAGTCTCGACGCGCGTCTTCTCGATCCCCGCGTGGGAGGCCGTCGGCGCGCCGCCCGTCGCGCCCGCGCCTGAGGAATCTGGCGCCGCGCTCCCGGCTGACGCAGCGGAGGCGAGCGCCGCGTCGCCAGACGCCGCGTCGCTGTGGACGGGGCAGGGACGCATCGCGGCGGGCGAGCGGGTCAGCGGCTTCGCGGCGCCGGGCGCGCCAGCCGAAGATGCGCCGATCGGCGGCGCTCGCATGCCCGCGCTGCGCGTGCTGGGCCAGGTCTCGCAGGCCTACATCATCGCCGAGGGGCCAGATGGCGTCTACATGGTGGACCAGCACGCCGCCCATGAGCGCATCGTGCTGGAGAAGATGATCGCCGAGTGGCGCGCACAGGCGGTCGCCGCGCAACTGCTGCTGGAGCCGACCGCGCTGGAGCTGGCGCCCGCCGAGCGCGAGCAGGTCGAGGAGCATCTGGACGCGCTGCGGCGCATCGGCTTCGAGCTGGAGCCATTTGGCGACGAGGCGATGCTGGCGCGCGCGGTTCCGGCGACGCTGGCGGGCAAGCTGCGCGGCCAGTCGCTGCGTGAGCTGATTGTGGCGCTGGCGGGGGCCGACGCCGACGCCGCCAGCCACGGCGAGACGTGGGAAGAGCACGCGCTGGCCAATGTCGCCTGCAAGGCGGCCATCAAGGCGGGGCAGTCGCTCACCCCCGACGAGCAGCGCGAGCTGATCCGCCAGCTCGAAGGCGCCAGCGCCTACCAGAGCTGCTGCCACGGACGCCCCACGCTGGTCAAGCTCAGCCTCTCGGCGCTGGAGCGCGAATTCGACCGCCGGTGAGTTGACGCTTGAGCGGTATGCTACGCGGGGAGGAACCAACCATGACCAGTTTTCGCCGCCTGCCACCTGTCCTGCGCGTGGTGAGCCTCTTCCGACCACTTCTTCCCCTGGGTCTCTTTGTCGCGTTCATGCTGATGGTCACCGCGGGAGCGTGGCCTTCTGGGTACACAGGCGCCTATCTCAGTCGCGCGGCGATCATCGCAGTCAATCTCGGCGTGGTGGGCCTGGCTTGCACTCTCGTTGTTCACGTCTACAACTCGCGATTTCGCCAGACGGGCGTGGGACCGTTCCCGCTCGCATCATGGCAGAGCCAGGCGCGGACCACGTTAGCGCTGGCTGCCATACCGACCTGTGCGCTCGCGCTGGCAGTTTTAATCCCCCCGACCGCACGCGCCTTCCAATTCGTCTTCCCAGTCTCAATCATTGGGGCGCTCGTGTGCCTTGTGGTAGGTCTCTCGATAGGAGTCGGGTACGAAGCCAGGACGTAGCCACACATCATTCATGGCTACACACATCTCCCGCCTTGTACACATTGGTTCTGCCGAAAGGCGCCTGGATTGACCGCTCGTGGGTCAACCGAGTCAAACGGAAAGGATCCTTGAATGCCACAATCAGAGCACGTCAGATTTCTCGTCCCGGCAGGGCTGTTGGCGACAGGCTTCTCGCCCGTGGCGACGGTCAGCGGCGGAAAGACGATCTACATCTCTGGTCAGGTCGCGCTCGATGCGTCGGGCAACCTGGTCGGCGAGAATGATTTCAAGGCGCAGGCGCAACAGGTCTTCGAGAATCTGAGGGCCGCGCTCGCCGCCGCTGGCGCTGACTTCAGCAACGCCGTCAGGCTCGGCATATTCGTGCTGGATCGCGCCAACCTGCCGGTGCTACGCGAGGTGCGCGACCAGTACGTGAACACGCAGTCGCCGCCAACCAGCACGCTGCTGATCGTCGCGGGTCTGGCGCGGGCGGAGTTTCTGCTGGAGGTTGAAGCCATCGCCATCCTGCCCGGAGAAAGCTGAGGGATCGCATGGAGAGCAAGCGCGCCGACTATCGCACGATTGACGAGTATATCGCGCTCTTCCCGGCGGATGTGCAGGCGCGGCTCGAAGCGGTGCGCGCGACCATCCGCGCCGCCGCGCCCGACGCCGAGGAGCGCATCTCGTATAAGATGCCCACCTTCGCGCTCATGGGCAATCTCGTTCATTTCGCCGCGCAGAAGGGCTACATTGGGTTCTATCCCACCTCCAGCGGCGTCGCGGCCTTCGAAGCTGAACTAGCCGACTATCACAGCACGCCGGGCGCCGTGCATTTCCCGCTCGACCAACCGCTGCCGCTCGACCTGATCCGCCGCATCACCGAGTTCCGCGTCGCCGAGAACCTGCGCCGGGCAGAGGAGAAGGGCAAAGCGAAAGGTTCCCGGCAATAAACGCCCAGGAGCACGCGGGCTGACACACGAATGCCATCTGGTTCCCCCTCTCCCGCACAGCGGGGGAGGGGGCGCGCCGCAAAAGTCGCCATCAGTTGCGTCTGGGCCGCTGCTTTGATATACTAGTCGGGTATCTTGCCAGAAATAGCCAGCGCTACACCACGATACACCGCCGGAGATCACCGGACCGAGCGCGCCGTTCTCGCGTGGCCGCGACGCGCCACGACACCCGCGCCTGAGCCGAGGCCAGAGCCGACGCCAGGCGCCCAGGAGGAATCTGCTACCCATGCCGAATATCAAGTCGGCCAAGAAGCGCATGCGGATCGAAGAGAAGCGCCGCCTGCGCAACAACGCCGTCAAGTCCACTGTGCGCACCTACGTGACCAAGGCGCGCAACGCCATCACACGCGCGCCCGCCGAGGAGACGACTGAGGCCGCCATCCGCGAGGCCATCAGCAAGCTCGACAAGGCGGTCACGAAGGGCGTGCTGCATCGCAACAACGCCGCGCGCCGCAAGTCGCGCCTGATGGCGCGCCTGCATAGCGCGCAGGCCGCGAAGTAGCCGCCGCGCGCATCGCGGATCGGGTCGCGCTCATAGCGAACACAACGCATGTGGAGTCCGTACATCTTGTACGGACTCTTTTGCTGTTTGTTTCGTTATTTGGGCCGCTGGTTGGCCCCGCGATCCGCATGTGACCGAGAGAGGCGCGTTCGGTACGCTGATTGCGAGTTGAGACTTGTCGGGACTGTCGCCCGCTCTATAGTATCAAGGGAGCGCGACGCCGTACCGCCGGGCGCCTGCGCACGGAGCGCGCGGAGCGAGACGCCGGTTGGGCGTCGTGTGGAGATGGAAAAGGAGCCACAGCCCATGCTTGCGAGCAAGAAAAATCTGATCATCGCGGGCGCCGTGGTGGCCGTGCTGCTCATCATCGGCTTCGTAGTGGTCGCCACGCTCTTCAGTTGGTGGCCCGTCGTGGTGGACATCACACTCTGTTTCGCCGCGCTCGCCAGCCTCGTGCTGCTGGCCGCGCTGATCTACGCCGTGTTCTCGCTCACCCGCACCGTGTTGCGCGTCCGCGACGAGGTCATGCCCGCGCTCGACTCGCTCAAGTCGACCGCATCCACCGTCCGCGAGACAGCGCGCACAGCCAGCTCGTTTGGCGTGCAGCCAGCCGTGCGCACAGCCAGCGCGGTGCTGGGCGGCGGCCAGATTGCCTCGGTCATCCTGGGGCGCGGTCAGGCGCGCTCGCGTTCCGAGAAGCGCCAGCGCCGCCGCCAGGAACTGGAGCGCGAGATGGAGCGCGAGGAGCAACTGGAGATGGAGCAGACCGGGCTGACGCTGGAGGCGCACAATGGTCATCGCTAGCATCCAGACCATCCAGACCATCCAGGCCGCTCAGCGCGCGCTCGTCGAATCGCCGCGCTGGCTGCATGTGATGGGCCAGATCGCCGGCACGATGCTGCTGGTCGAGCTACTGATCGCGCTGGCGGTCGTCTGCGCGCTGATGGGCGGGCTGGCCTACGGCGCCTGGTGGACGCACCGCAACGTTATTCCCATCGTCAACGACTACGCCGAGCAGGCCCAGAATGTCATGGCGAAAGCCGAGCGTGGCGGCGAGGCTGTCGTCGAGCGCGTGGCGACCTTCCACGGCGCGCAGAAGGGCGTGCTGACCGGGCTGCGCGTCTTCCTGTTTGGCCGGCCGGAGCCAGCCCGCGCCGTCACGCCACTGACCCCGCCCACCGCGCCAACGGTCGCGACGACCACCGCCGCGTCTACGACGATCGCGACGGATACGACGGCGACGACCGTCAGGGCCACCGAGACGACTACGACACGCACGCCGCCGACGACGCGACCAATCGCCGACACCGACCGGACGCGGCCAAGGACCAACGCGGCTGACCTGCCTGCCATGTAAATCCGCCGTATAGCCTGCTAGATAGCCCGACGCCGGGCTGGAACGGATCAGTCATTCGGTGTGGCGTCAACTTGCCCGCTCGCTCGCGCGTTTCGGCCATCTGCGCCGGAACGCGCGTCTGTATCTGATCTCGAATACCCTCCAGGCGTTCACCGCCGGAGCGCTCGGCGTCCTCTACACGCTCTTCCTCGCTAGCCTGGGCTATGGCACGACCTTCATCGGCGTGACGCTGTTCGTCGCCACGGCGGGCGGCGCGCTGGGCATCGTGCCCGCCAGCGCGCTGGTGCGGCGGCTGGGCTGGCGCGCCATGCTGCTGTGGTCCGATCTGATCGGCGGCGTCGCCATCGCCGCGCAACTGCTCGCGCCAACACGCGCCGTCGTCATCATCACCTCACTGGGCATCGGCGCCTCGGTCGCCATCTTCCTCGTGCTCAACGCGCCGTTTCTGGCGGCCAACAGCGACGCCGAGCAGCGCAACGCCATTTTCGGCCTCAACAACGCGCTCGGCTTTCTGGCGGGCGTCACCGGCTCGCTGGTCGGCGGATTCCTGCCCGTCTGGATCGCGGCGGGCTTTCATGCCCAGACGACGTGGCTGCTGGCGCTGCGCCCCATCCTGCTGGCCGATCCGCAGGCGCGCGTCTACCAGCTCGCGCTGCTGGCGGCGGGCATCGTCGCCGTCCCCTCGATCATCCCCGTGCTGCTGCTGAGCGATCAGCGCGAGGATGTCGCCAGTGCGCCTTTCTTTGCGACGCCCAGCGCGCCGACTCCGCCGCTCGGTAAACGCCTGCGCGAGTGGCTGCGCACTGGGCGCGCCGCGCTCGCCAGCCGCGTCGGGCGCTTCTCATTCAGCCAGGCGCTGGTCGGGTTTGGCGCGGGACTGTTCTTCCCCTTCCTCAACATCTACTTCGTCAATCGCCTCGGCGCCTCGACCGCCTTCTATGGTGAGCTAACCGCCGCGGTGACGGCGCTGCTGGCGGTCGTCTCGCTGGCCTCCGCGCCGCTGGCCGACCGCTTCGGGCGCGTGCGGGTGGCGCTGGCGGCGCAGGTCGCCTCGCTGCCTTTCATGGTCGCGATGGGCGCCGCGCCGCTGCTGCTGGTCGTCGCGGCCTGCTATATCGTCCGCTCGGCGCTGATGAACACCGGCTCGGCGCCATTGCAGGCGTGGCTGATGGACGCCGTGATGCCGCAGCGGCGCGTGCTGGCGAGCAACGCCTACAATATCAGTTGGCAGGGCGCGTGGGCGGTCGGCGCGGCGCTGGGTGGCGGGCTGATCGCGCTGGGCGGTTATGGGCTGCCCTTCTATGTCGCCGCCGCCTGCTACGCCGTCAGCGCGGCGCTGCTGGGCTGGTGGTTCCTGCCAGGGCGCGACGCGGGCGACGGCGCGACGCCCGCGCTGCCTGAGGAGTCGCGCACCGAGGCGCAACGCGAGCGCGGCGGGTCTCGACCCGCATAGGGCGGGTCTCGGCCATCAATGGCCGGAACACACGGACACGGCGGCTCTGGCTCCCCTCTCCCGCGTCGCGGGGGAGGGGTTAGGGGTAGGGGCCAGCCTTGCGTAACCGGCGCCCGATGTCAGATGCTAGAGTCGGAGCGCGACCGTCATTCGATGGCGGCGGGCAGGGAGGCCGCGCCGCGCACGACGAGCGCACGACGACGAAGGGATGGCAGACGATGGACGGACAGCGTAGCCAGCGGCAGCCCGCGCGCCAGCTCCGGCTCGCCCTTGCGCAGATCAATGTGACGGTGGGCGACCTGGCGGGCAATGTCGCGCGCATCCTGGCGGCGGCGCGCGAGGCGCGGGCGGCCGGCGCGACGGTGGTCTGCGCGCCTGAGCTGGCGATCCCCGGCTACCCGCCCGAAGATCTGCTCCTCAAGCCGGGCTTCGTCTCCGACAACCTGCGCGCGCTCGACGATTTGCGCCGCGCCAGCGCCGAGCTGAGCGGCATGACCATCATCACTGGCTTCGTTGATCGCGCCAGCGACCTCTACAACGCCGCTGCCATCCTGCGCGAAGGTCGCCTGATGGGCGTCTACCACAAGCAATATCTGCCCAACTACGGCGTGTTCGATGAAGACCGCTACTTCAGTCCTGGCCGCGAGACGCCCACCTTCATCATTGATGGCGCGCACGTCGGCGTCAGCATCTGCGAGGACATCTGGTATCCCAACGGCTCGCCGACCCTCCAGGCGTATGAGGGCGCCGAGGCGCTGCTGAACATCAGCGCTTCGCCGTTCCACGCGGGCAAGCAGGAGGCGCGCGAGCGCATGCTCTCGACCCGCGCCGCCGACACCGGCTGCATCGTCGCTTACCTGAATCTGGTCGGCGGGCAGGATGAGCTGGTCTTCGATGGCAGCAGCGTGGTCTTCGATGGGCGCGGCGAGCTGATCGCGCGCGCGCGCGCCTTCGCCGAAGATCTGCTGGTGGTGGATGTGGATGTCGCCGATGTCTTCAACACTCGCCTGCATGATCCGCGGCGGCGCAAAGACCGCGACGCGCTGAGTGAGCCGATCGCGCCGCCGGTCGTGGTCTCACTGGCGCCCGCGCCGGTCCGCCGCGCGCCGGATGTCTCGGTGCATGCCGCCGCGACGCCCGCGCTGGGCGCGTCGGGGCGCATCGAGCCGCTGCCCGACCGCGTGGAGGAGGTCTATCGCGCGCTGACGCTGGGCGTCGGCGACTACGTGCGCAAGGGCGGCTTCAGCGAGGCGCTGGTAGCGCTCTCTGGCGGCATAGACTCGGCGCTGACGGCCGCCATCGCGGTGGATGCGCTGGGCGCCGACCACGTCATCGGCGTCTCGCTGCCCTCGCGCTACTCTTCGGAGGGCAGCCGCGGCGACGCGCGAGCGCTGGCCGACCATCTGGGCGTCCGCTATATGACCATCGCCATCGAGCCGATGTTTGCCGCCGGAATGGAGATGCTGGCCGAGCCGCTGGCGACCTTTGGCCCGACCAGCTCCACCCTGACGGAGGAGAACCTCCAGGCGCGCATTCGCGGCGTGGTGATGATGGCGCTCTCCAACCGCTCCGGAGCCATTCTGCTCTCGACGGGCAACAAATCGGAGATGGCGGTGGGCTACGCGACGCTCTATGGCGATATGGCAGGCGGGTTCGCCGTGCTGAAGGATGTTTTCAAGACGCTGGTCTGGGATCTGGCGCGCTGGCGCAACAAGCAGGCGGGGCGCGAGCTGATCCCGTGGTCCACCATCGAGAAGCCGCCCTCGGCGGAGCTGCGCCCCGACCAGCAAGATACCGATTCTCTGCCACCCTACGAGGTTTTGGACCCGATCCTGCGGGCGTATGTCGAGGAAGATCGCTCGTATGACGCGCTGACCCAGCTCGGCTTTGAGCCTGAGACGGTGCGCCGTGTCATGGCGCTGGTGGATCATAGCGAATACAAGCGGCGTCAGGCGCCGCCAGGGGTGAAGATCACGCCGCGCGCCTTTGGCCGTGACCGTCGTACGCCGATCACTAATCGCTATCGCGATGAGCCAGCCGCTCCGGGCAGCGCGCCCGTCGTGGAGCGGCGGCCAGCGAATAAGCGGCAGGCCAGCGCGGCCAGCGGCTGAGGCGCTAAGCGGCGCCTGGTGGAGGGGTTGAGGAACGATGAGACGTGGTGGGAGTGGACGGCGCTAGTAGACGCCAGGGCGCGCAGGGCGGCGCGCGACGGGCGCAGGGAGTTGCGCGGGAGGACGAGCGATGACGACCAACCACGAACACGAGACTGAGCCGACGTTCTTTAGCGCGCCGCCCTGCCTGATCGCGGGCAGCGCCTCGCGCCGCCTGACCCAGCGCATCGCCGATCTGGGCCGCTTCAAGCAGGTGGGTGTCGAGCTGACCCGCTTCCCCGATACCGAGATGCACGTGCGGCTGGTGGAGAGTGTGCGCGGCCACGACGCCTTCATCATCCAGTCCACCTGCGCCCCGGTCAATGAGCATCTGGTCGAGCTGCTAATCCTGATAGACACGCTCAGCCGCGCCTCCGCCGGACGCATCACCGCCATCATCCCGTACTACGGCTATGCGCGCCAGGACCGCAAATCCACCGGGCGCGAGCCGATCACGGCCAAGCTGGTCGCCAATCTCATCAGCGCGGCGGGCGCCAATCGCGTGCTGGCGATTGACCTGCATAGCCCGGCCATCCAGGGCTTCTTCGATATCGGCATGGACCACCCCACCGCCATCCCGCTGCTGGCCAACGCCTTGCGTGGCAAGATTCCGCCTGATAGCGTGGTAGTCTCGCCCGATACGGGCGGCGTGAAGCGCGCCGACTTCTTCGCCAAGTTGCTGCATCTGCCGATCGCCATCTTGCATAAGCGGCGCGGAGATGGCGAGAATGTCGAGATCGCGGCGGTAATTGGCGATGTGCGTGACCGCACGCCGATCATCGTGGACGACATCATCGCCACTGGCGGCACGATTCTCGAAGCGGTGGAGACGCTGCTGCGCGCGGGCGCTCGCCCGGACGTGCGCGTGGCGGCCACTCACGGCGTCTTCGCAGGCAAGGCGGCGCAGCGCCTCGCGCATCCCGCCATCACGCAAATCGTCGTCACTGACACCATCGAGACGCCCACCGCGCTGCGCGAGGCGCTGCCACGGCTGGAGGTCGTCAGCATCGCGCAGTTGCTCGGCGACGCCATCACCCGTCTACATAACGGACAATCGCTGAGCGCGCTCTTCACGGTGAATGGCGCGCCGCCGATCTAGCGCGCCCGGCTCGCCCCGCTCGGCGAGGCGACGCGACGATGATGCTCCTGGCGCTCGCGGTGAGGGAGGTCTAGCCTATGGTGGCGCGTGAGACGCTGACCCTGCGCGAGTTGCGCCAGGCCGACGTGGCCCAGGCGCGGCGCATCCTCGACACCTCGGAATACGTCCACTATCGCTTCGCGCCGGATGAGCTACCACATCTGGTGGAACTGTATCCTGGGGTGGGCGCGTTTAGCGGCGCGCCGGGGCCGCTGGGCCGCGTGATGGGCGGCTCGCTCCAGGCCTTCGCGCAGGTCAACGAGATGTCGCCGCCATGCGCGTGGATCGGCGGATTCGGCGTCACCTGGAGCCAGGGCGAGCGCTACCGCGACTACCTGGGCCTGCTGCTGCCCGCGCTGGGCGAGAAACTCTGGGCGCGCCAGGTCCGCAACCTCTACTATTCCGGCGCCGACTACGACAGCGACTGGCTGCGCGCGCCACTGGAGGAGCTGGGGTTCGCGCTGACCAGCATGCTGCGCAGCTACGACAAGAGCGATTTCAGCGTGCCGACAGAGGGCAATCAGAGCATCGTCGTGCGGCCCTTCCGCCCGAGTGACGCCGAGCCGCTGGTCGCCCTGGAGACGCTCTGCTTCGATGACCTCTGGCGCCACGACGCGCGCGCCTTCCGCGAGGCTGCCCGCCTCTATCCCTACTTCGTGGTAGCCGAAGACGACCAGGGCATCGTCGGCTATCAATTCAACATCGTGGATATGAAGATCGGCTACCTCGTGCGCATCGCTACCCATCCGCGCGCGTGGGGCGCGGGCGTCGGCGCGCGGCTGATGGCTGAGGCGGTCCACTACTTCGAGCGTCAGGGCGCCTGGAAGATTGTGCTGAACACCGAAGAGAAGAACACGCGCGCTCACCGCCTCTACGAGTGGTTCGGCTTCTACCTCACACGCCCGCGCGGCTTTGCCCTCGGCCTGCCGCTCACTCCGCCATTGGCGCCCGCTCGCGCGTGAGGCATATACTGCCAGATAGAGATTCGGCGCAGCGCAGGGTGGCGGTCTGACGAAAGCAGTGCGGCATGCCTGAAGAGCGGAAGCTTGTCACCATCCTGTTCGCGGATGTCACCGGATCAACCGCGCTGGGTGAGGGTCTGGACCCTGAGGATCTGCGCGCGCTGATGTCGCGCTACTATGACCACGCTCGCCGCATCGTCTCTGACCACGGCGGCACGCTGGAGAAATTCATCGGCGACGCCGTGATGGCCATCTTCGGCCTGCCACAAGCCCACTCCAACGATGCTGAGCGCGCGTTGGCCACCGCCCTCGCGCTACGCGAGGCCATCGCCAGCGACACGCTGCTCAGCGAGCGCCTGATCTTGCGGATGGGAGCCAACACCGGATCAGTGGTGGCGACCACCGACCTGAGCCGTGGCGACTTCCTGGTGACGGGCGACGCCGTCAATGTCGCCGCGCGGGTCGAGCAGAGCGCCCAGCCCGGCGAGATTCTGGCCAGCGACCGCACGGCGACCAACGCTGAGGCCAGCTTCATCTTTGGCCCGGCGCGCAGCGTGGAGGCCAAGGGCAAGAGCGAGCCGCTGCGCGTCTTCCCGCTGGTCGAGCAGCGCGCCACCCGCGAGCTGGGCCGCCCGCCGCTGGTCGGGCGCGAGCGCGACCTGACCCAGCTCTCGCTGCTGCGCGACCGCACGCTGCGCGAGCGGCGGCCACAGCTCGTCTCGATCATCGCGCCGGCCGGCACGGGCAAGACGCGCCTGCTGGAGGAGTTCCTCTCACATCTCTTCGAAGAGGACGACATCCAGGTCGCGACCGCGCACTGCCTGCCCTATGGGCAAACATTGACCTACTGGCCGCTGCGAGGGCTGCTCGAAGAGCTGCTCGGTGGCGAGATCACCACCGACGCCGTCGCCAGCGTCTTCGCAGCGGCAGCGTATTCCGCGGAAGATGCGCAGCGGCTGGCGGAGCTTGTGCTGGCGGCGCTGGGCATCGAGTCGGGCATCGAGTCGGGAGCGCAGGTCGAGAGCGACGCGCTCTACAACGCCTGGCGGCTGCTGATCGAGTCACTGGCCCGCCAGGCGCCGCGCATCATCGTCTTCGAAGATCTGCACTGGGCGAGCGAGAGCCTGCTCGATCTGGTCGAGCACATCATGCAGCCGCGCACACAGGCGGCGCTGCTGACCGTCGCCACCAGTCGCCCCGATCTGCTCGACCGGCGCCCCGCCTGGGGCGGTGGCCGCCGCAACTTCACCTGCCTCACGCTGGAGCCGCTGACCGAGCAGGAGACCCGCTCGCTGATCGGCGAGCTGGTGGATGGCGCGCCTGAGGCGATGCGAGCCAAGATCGCCGAGCGCTCCGGCGGCAACCCCTACTTCGCCATCGAGCTGGCGCGTGGCCTGCGCCGCGCCGCGACGCTCGACAGCCTGCCCGATACCGTGCAGGAGGCCGTGCAGGAGCGGCTCGACGCGCTGCCCTCGCGTGAGCGAGCCGTCTTGCAGGCGGCGGCGGTGGCAGGGCGCGCCTTCCGCTCGGCCACCGTGCAGGCGGCACTGACCCCCGAAGCCGCCGCCATCGGCCCGGCGACCGAGGTAGAGGCGGCGCTGGATGGCCTGATGGAGCGCGACCTGATTATGGCCACCGACGGCGGCGCGTATACCTTCCGCCACATCCTCGTGCGCGATGTCGCCTACAACGCGCTGGCGCGCGCCGAGCGCATCCGGCTGCATCTGGTGGTCGCGCGCTGGCTGGAGGACTTCGCCGTCGGACGTATTGATGAGTTTGTCGAGCTGATCGCGTACCATTACAGCCAGGCGGCGCAGTTGGCGCGCCAATCGGTGGCGCCCATCCAGCCGCCGATAGACATCGAGCGCGCCGTCGAGTATCTGGAGCGGGCGGCGATGCGGGCGTTCCAGGCGGGCGCGCTGATTGAGGCGCGCGGCTATCTGGATCGCGCCCTGGACCTGGCGCCGGAGAGCGAGCGCCTCCATCTGACCGAGGAGCTGGCCGACCGCAGCGGCGTCCTGAGCCACGTGGCGATCCCCGCCTATCGCGCCGCGCTGGCGCTCTGGCGCGCCGAGCCGCATCCTCTGCCGTCGGTGGGCGCGCGCATCATGCGCAAGCTCGTCATGCATGTCATGCGCTGGTATGGCGGCATGACGCCCGACAGCGCGCAGCGCGCTGAGATGGCTGCGCTGCGCGAAGAGGCGCGGCGGCTGGCCGAGCAATCCGGCGATGATTATGAGCTGTGGCGGCTGCGCACCGCCGATCTGTTCTGGTATTGGTGGACGGACGAAAGCCCGGAATCCGCCGCCGCGCAGTTGCTGGCCTCCGGCTGGGAGGCGGCGGACCACTTCGAGTCCATCGGCGACTGGGACGCCTTCAGCGAGGCGCTCGACGGCTACGGCACGCTCGCGCTGATGCTGGGCGATTGGGACGCCACATCCGCCGCCTCGCAGCGCCGCCTGGCCGCGCCCGCGCTGACCCGCTTTGAGCGCAACGACGCGCTCAACACAGTCATCTGGGCGCAAACCAATCGTGGCGCCTATGCTGAGGCGATTGCCACAGTGCGCGATCTGCTCGCGCGCCGTGGGCCGAGCGAGCTGGTGACGGGGTTCGCCTCCCCGCTCTTCACGGCGCGCGAGGATGCGTTTCTCTCCGGCGCCTGGGATGAGTTCGCGCGCTTCGATGCCCATGTCGAGGAGATCTGGCAGGAGGCCGAGGGTCGCCTGGAGGACATTCGACTGATCCGGCTCTGGCAGGGCGACCGCATCTATGCCATGCTGATCGCGCTGGCCCGTGAGGATCGCGCGGCGGCTGAGCGCGCCGCCGAGGCGCTGCGCGGCCTGGCGGAGCAGGAGCCGCGCGACAGCAGAAAACAGGCGCTGCTGCGGTGGATCGAGGCCAGTCTGGCGGATGATCCCGCGCCGCTGGAGGCCGCGCTGGGCGAGGCGACCACCGCCGAAGACCTCGATCTGGTTCCGGCCTATCGCTCGCTCTGCCGCGTCCTCGGCGAGTGTGGCCGCTCCATCCCACCGCACATCCTCGATCTAATCGCCGCCGGGCGCGCCCTCCAGAACGAAGACGCGCTGAAGCGCTGGTATCCCATCGCCCGCGCGCTGGCCGATGGCGATGACGCGCGGCTGGCGAGCACGATTGACGACGCCGAGGCGCATGACCTCATCCCGCACGCCTCGCGCATGCGGATCATACTGGCCCAGCGCACAGGCGACCGCGCGCAACTTGAACGCGCGCGCGCCGCGCTGGAGCGGCTGGATGATCGCCTGTTCCTGCGCAAGCTGGAAGCGGTCGCGGCGGCGCTGGCGTAGCCCCATAGCTCCCTCTCCCGCCGAAGCGGGGGAGGGGCTGGGGTGGGGGCGCTTACTACCGCGAACCAGCGGCAGCGGGCGCGAAGCTGCGCGCCACGATTGGCTCCAGCTCCTCCCACTCCACGCTGGTCTGGCGGCCATGATCGAACTCCGCCGTCAGCCAGGCATAGACCGCTTGCAGGCGCGGATCGTCCTTCGCGACCTCCAGCCCCATGCGCTGGCGGATGACGAAGATCAGCCCCGCCAGCCCGCTATCCTTGGTTAGCGAGACCTCCAGCGGGCGGCCCAGCAGTTTGGGAACGTCGAAGGGCGCGTACATCCACCAGAACTTGTTGAGGCCATCGGCATGCACACCCGCGCGTGTGCGGTGCGCGTCGCGCCCGTAGAGTGGATACTTGGCCGGGACGCCCTCGCCCATCGCGGCGTAGAGGTCCGCCAGATCGTTCAGCGCAGTGAAATCGGGCTGGCGCTCGGCGAAGTAGCCCATACCGATCAGATGCAGCAGCACCGCTTCGAGCGGCGCGTTGCCGCTGCGCTCGCCCTTGCCCAGCGATGTGCCGTTGATGACGCCGCAGCCCGCGCGGATGGCGGCCAGGCAGTTGGCGACCACCAGCCAGGTGTCGTTGTGGGGATGAAACTCCAGGTCAGCGGCCTCCAGCCCCAGCCCGCGCATCGCCTTCACCAGCAGAGGCACGCTACGCGGCAGCGCCACATCATCGTAGGGCAGGCCCAGCCCCATCGTGTCGCAGAGGCGGAACTTCGGGCGCAGCGCGGCGCCATACGGCTCGGCCAGCGCCATCACCGCCTCCACGAACGGTGCCATGAACTCCATTGGCGCGCGTGTGGCGTCCTCCAGGTGGAGGCGCGGACGGATGCCCGCATCCAGCGCGACCTGCACGGCGTCCAGATAGACGCGCGCCGCCTGGCTGCGTCCGCCGGGCGCGAACTTGTGGAAGGTGTGGTAGTCGGAGGCCGAGGCGAGCATGCCCGTCTCGCGCACGCCCAGGCTGCGGATCAGCGCCACATCCTTGGCGGTGGCGCGAATCCAGGTCGTCGGCTCGATCGGCGCGCCGCCCCGCCAGCGCTCCAGCGCGCCTTCGAGCATAGCGCGGTCCGATGGCCGGTAGACGAAGAACTCGGCCTGGCGGATGGCCCCCGAATCGCCGGTGAAGCGGCACTGGATGTCGTAGATCGCCAGCCCCTGCTCGGTAGTGAGGGGCAGGCCGCCCTGCTGGCCGTCGCGGTGGGTGGTCTCGGTCGTCCAGACCTCGGCGGGCAGATCGTTAGGCCGCTCGGTCCACACATAGGCGGGAAAGCTCTCGCGCGGGAAGCTCTCGGGAAAATAGTTGGGCTGCTCAGGATCAACGATGCTGGCCATCGGATACCTCCACGTCACTGTGGACAACGCCACGGATGTTCGAATCAACACGGATCAACTAGAGTCAATCATAATCAACATTACGTGCGTGGTCAAGGGCGCGGAACCTCACCCACTGTTCCCCTCCCCTCCGAGGGAGGGGAAACCTGCGGTGAGCATCCAACCTGCGGGGCAAACTGGTTCTTCAGAGCGCCTACGCTGACCGGCGATGCGGGCACGGCGCGGCTGATAGGAGCGCCAGAGCGATTCTTCTGAATCCGTTGCGCACATGATTTTCGTGGCGCGCGACCCGTTGGCGACTACGATTCCTCTCCCCCAGAGGGAGAGGGGCAGGCGTGAGGGCGCGTCAGGCAGTCTCGATGCTTATCAATTGAAATCAACATCAATCAATTCATTGTCTCCGGGACGAGCGATGATGTCGAAGCTCCGGCAACGAACATCATCCGAGCCAAACCCCTTCCCTTGACGCTCAGGCTCCCTCTCGCCTCACCCCTGGCTGGATGTCGCGCTCACGGGCGCGCCTGGTCCAGCGCTGCTTGCGCCTCGTCTCGCCAATAGCGCCAGGTCGCGTCTCGATCCGGCGGCGTGGCCTTGTCCAGTCCTTCGCACGCGCGGAGCAGCCACATCTGAGCCTGCCCCATTTGCGCCTCTTCCTCACTCCGCGACTGGGCCGTATGCGCCAGATGTATGGCAAGCATACCGCGATCAAGATACTCCAGTTCGGTCGCAAATCGCTGGTCGAATGCCGCGTGGGGTTCCGAATCGTCTTCATCGTCCAGACGGATGGTCCCATCGTCCTCGAGCTGGCTGCGCAGCGCCGTCTCAACCAGGGTCAGCACTGACCACGCCACCTCGCGCGCCGCCGCCGGGGCGATCCTGTCCATCAGCTTGGCCTCGACCGCCGTCGCCAGCACCGCGGCCCTGATTCTGACTCGTTCCGCCGCCGTGAAGGGAAACGCGTTGAGTACGGCGTCGAGATCATCTGGAGGCAACAGATAGAAGTGCGGCGAGGTGAGCGACAGCTGGAGGCGGCGTACCTTTTCCCGATGAATACCCGCCCGGTCGTCCAGGTGGCCAAGCACATAGCCGTGAGCGCGAAGCGCTTCATCCAGAACCACGGCAAACACATTCCAATCTGGCGCCTGTGCGCGTTGCGACATCTGTTGCGACATCCGGTGATCCTCTCCTGCCCGCCAGCGAGCGCCCTCACACATTCTGTTTACTGATGATAGTCACATGCGCCCAATGGCAAACGCACGGCGCCAGAAACCGCGCGAGCTCACCGCCGCCTGGCTGCGCTCGCGGCATGGTATAACCTGGGTGGCGCCAGGCGGTTGATAGGCGGTTGGAGTATATGGAGTAGTGACATGACGCCGTTTCGCGATCCACCTGATCCGCCTGATCCGTCTGGCGTGGATGAACCACCTGGCGATAACTCCGCAGCCAGTCTGGAACTCGACGCGGACGATCCATATGCGCAGTTGGTCATCGAGTGGCTCAATCTGCCGTCGCAGCGTGCCGAGCGCGCTTTTCTTGAGGCGCACGGCGAGTTGCTCTCGTCGGCGACCGACGCCGTACTCGATGCGCTCAAGAGCCAATACGCCGAACTCCTCGACATGGTGGAGGACATCCTCGACCACCAACTGCTGCTCGCCGACATTCGTCAGCGTGATGGTTCGCCAGGCGCCGTTCAGTGGGCCTATCTGAATGCCTATGGCGGCGAAGCCCTCGATGCCCCAGAGTGGCTGGAAGACGCCGAGCGCCGTGAGGCTCTCCTTGAGCATGACGACCATCACCAGGATGCGTCCGAGCAGACAGCGAGGGGGCGTGTGACGATCTGGCGCGGCGCGCTGGCCCGCGCTGACGCCGAGCCGACGCTGCCAGAGACCATCCGCGCCTACATCCTGATGCGTCTCTGGAACGCGCTGGATGATACCGCCGGAGCGGACAAATCAGCGCTGCAGCGCGAAGGTCTGCGGTGTCTGGCGGCGGCGCTAGCCATCTATGACCGTGATCGCTATCCGCGTCAATGGGCCACCGTCCAGAACAATCTCGGCATCACCTACGCCGCTCTGATGGGTGGCGACCGGGGGGCTAATCAGGAGCGGGCGCTATTCCACTACACCGAGGCGCTGCGGGTACGCACGCGCGAGGCGTTGCCGTATGAGTGGGCAATGATTCAGAATAATCTCGCGTCGCTCTATGACCAGCGCATCAGCGACGATCGGCGAGCCAACCAGGAGCAGGCGCTTCTCTACTACGAATCCGCGCTCGAGGTGTTTACACGGCAGCGGTATCCCATCCGATGGGCGACCATCCAGCAAAACCTTGGAACCCTGTACCTCTATCGCCTGGAGGGCAATGAAGGCCACAATATCGAGCGCGCCATCTCGCATTTTGAGTCCGCGGTTGATGTCTTGACGCCGGACGTTTCGGTGGATGGATGGGCCAGAGCGCGCCATAGCCTCGGCCAGGCCTACCTGGAGCGCGTCAAAGGCGGCCAGCTACAGAATCTCGAAGCGGCGATTGCCTGTTTCAATGACGCGCTGAGCGTGCGTACACGCGAGCGCTCTCCCACGCGCTGGGCCGACACTCAGGAGCAGTTGGGCCGGGCCTATCGCGAGCGTGACCGCATGCACGGGCCTGGGAGCATGGAGTCGGCGCTGGCGTGCTATGAGCAGGCGCTGACGGTCTATGGCCGGCGGACCCATCCGCTGGAGTGGGCGCGGCTGCGGACTGGCTTGGGGCTGGTCTGGATGGACCGCCGGACGGGCCGCCGGGCGCGCAACCTGGCGCGGGCGGCAGCGCACTTTGCGTCGGCGCTGCGGATCAGAACTATCGAGACCGGACCGATTCCCCATCGCCGTATCGCGCTCGATCTGGCCGAGGCGGAAGCCGCGCGCGGCCGCTGGGCGGCGGCGCATCGGGCCTACCACGTAGCGCTGGACGCCGACCAGATGCTGTACGCGGCTGGCATCGGCGTGCGGGGCAAGCAGGCCGCCCTGGCCCTCGATGAGACACGCGAGGCGGCCACCCGCGATGGCTACGCGCTGGCGCGGTTGGGGCGTCTCGGCGAGGCGGTCGCCTCACTGGAGCAAGGTCGCGCGCGGGGGCTGGCCGAGGCGCGCTTTCTGGCTTCTGCCGACCCAGAGCGCATTGGGAATCTGGAGCGGCGGCAGCGCTATTCCGATGCGCGCGCCGCTTTCCTCGAAGCCTCCGGAGCGTTGGGGGCGCCGGCGAGCGACGCCGCCGCTCAGGCGTCTGCCGAGCGGCAGCGTGAATCTGAGCGCATCGCGCGATTCCGCGATGCGAAGGCGGAGTTCGAGCGGTTGATCGAGGAAATCCGCCTGGCGAAGGACCCGCCGGACTTCTTCAGCGAGATGGTAGACCTGCAATCACTGCTACGTGTCGCGGTGGATCGCGCCGAGGGCCTGGCGACCGTCTACCTGCTTGCCACTCCCTGGGGTGGGCTGGCGCTTGGCCTCTTCCCGCCTCGCAAGGCCACAGCCCACGCGCCCCGATTCGCCACGCTGGCGCTGCCCGCGCTGACCAGCCGGTTCGTCGAAGATCTGCTCGAAGTCACGCCGACAGATGATCCGACGATGATCGCGGGGGGCTATACCTGGGCGCAGGAGTACAACGGATACAGTCTGCTGGCGGATGAGCACGCGGGCGCATCGCTCGAAGAGCGCGCAACCACGCTCGATGGCGCCTGCCGAGTGGCGGGCTACACGAGCGCGCTGGCGCAGGCGGC
>JAICVT010000290.1 GCA_025935235.1 Ktedonobacterales bacterium
GCGCGCCCGCGCCGACCGCCAGCCTCTCTGGCGATGGCGCGCCACAGCGGAACGGATTGACGAAACAGACAGGTTTGGGTAGGCGAGCGGGTCGGCGAAAGCGCCCGCGCGCAACGACGGAGGCCTCCCTCATGCCAAAGGTTCGGGTGACACGCGGCGCCGCTGCCATCATCCTCTCAGCGGTCGTCGCCATGATCATCCTGGTGATCGTCGTCGCCGTCCAGCAGCGCGAAGCTCCACACCAGGTGGACCTCTCGACGCTGCTTGCCGATGTGCGGGTTGATGTCGCGGCCCATCGTGTGGATACGCTGACCGTTGACAGCGCGACACTGACCCTCGATCGCGGCGATGGCAATATTGTGCAGACCACCGTCGGGCCAGGCTTCTCGCTCGCCGATGCGCTCCAGCGCGACTCCGGCGTGCCTTACAACAATCCACACGTGCTCCAGGTCGCCTATGAGCAGCCCAGCGCCTGGTCGTCGGTCGGTAACTACATCGTCTCGCTGCTGCTGATCGGCGCGGTCGTCGGGATGCTGTTCTACTTCATGCGTCGCGGCCAGGGCGGCGGCAATCCGGCGATGGCGTTTGGCAAGAGCCGCGCGCGCATGTTCGCGGAGGATAAGCCCTCGACCACCTTCGCCGATGTGGCGGGCGTGGATGAGGCCAAACAGGAGCTGCAGGAGATCGTCGAGTTCCTCAAGTTTCCGCAGAAGTTCGCCGCCGTCGGCGCGCGCATCCCCAAAGGCGTGCTGCTGGTGGGGCCGCCAGGGACGGGCAAGACGCTCATCTCGCGCGCGGTGGCTGGTGAGGCGGGCGTGCCGTTCTTCAGCATCAGCGGCTCGGAGTTCGTCGAGATGTTCGTCGGCGTCGGCGCCAGCCGCATGCGCGACCTCTTCGAGCAGGCCAAGAAGGCCGCGCCGTGCATCATCTTCGTGGATGAGATTGACGCGGTGGGACGCCAGCGGGGCGCGGGCTTCGGCGGCTCGCACGACGAACGCGAGCAGACCCTCAACCAGATGCTGGTTGAGATGGACGGCTTCGACTCGCACACCAACGTGATCGTGATGGCGGCGACCAACCGCCCCGACGTACTCGATCCCGCGCTGCTGCGTCCTGGGCGCTTCGACCGCCAGGTGACGCTCGACCGCCCCGACATTCGCGGGCGCGTCTCGATCCTGCGGGTGCATGCGCGCAACAAGCCGCTGGCCGCCGGTGTTGATCTGGAGATCATCGGGCGACAGACAGCGGGCTTCTCTGGCGCCGATCTGCAGAACCTGCTGAACGAGGCCGCCATCCTGACCGCGCGCTACAGCGAGACGACCATCAGCATGACGACCATCGAGGAGGCGATGGATCGCGTGGTGGCCGGGCCAGCGCGCAAGAGCCGCGTCATCAGCGAGCGCGAGAAGGCCATCACCGCCTACCACGAGGTGGGGCATGCGCTGGTGGCGCATCTGCTGCCCAAGTGCGATCCGGTCCACAAAGTCTCGATCATCTCGCGCGGCCAGATGGGCGGCTACACGCGGCTCGTCTCGGATGAAGACCGCTCGCTGTGGTCGAAGTCGCAGTTCCGCGAGTTCCTGGCCTTCGCGCTGGGTGGTCACGCCGCCGAGAAGATCACCTTTGGCGAGGTGACAACCGGCGCCTCCAACGACATCGAGCGCGTCACCTCCATCGCCCGTAAGATGGTCACGGACTACGGCATGAGCGAGCGGCTGGGGCCAGTGCAACTCGGCAAGCGCGAGAGCGCGGGCTACCTCAGCGCTGACGGCGCCGAATCGCGCAACTACAGCGAAGAGACGGCGCGCGAGATTGACGAAGAGGTGCGCGACATCGTGCTGCGCGCGCTCGACACCGCCGAGAGCCTGCTGCGCCAGCATCAGGAGCGACTGATCCTCATCAGCGAGCGGCTCATCAAGAAGGAAGTGCTAGAGGGACACGAGTTCGCGGAGCTGTTCGCCATGCCGCTGCCAGAGGATAGCGAGCCGGCCACGCTGGCGGCGCTGGCGGGCGAGGAGAGCATGCCCCACGCCGCGCGCCCGGCCGCGCAGGCCATCGGCGAGCACGGGCTGCCGCCGGGGCTGGGCGTCAACCTCAGCGCTGAAAACACCACGCTGCCCGGACAGCTCGGCCAGCTCGGCGCATCAATGGATCACGCCGAGCCAGACGAGACGCGCTGAGTTCATACGCGCCCACACGCAGCGCCCCGCCACTCCGCTCCTCATGCGCGGAGTGGCGGGGCGTTTCTATGTGGCGTATCCGCGTGGCGCCGTTCTTGCCTTCTCCTCGCTTCAGCGGTTCAGCCTGAGCGCGTCTGGCGCGCTGGACCGCGAAGGAAGGATGGCGAACAGTGAGACAGCTACACGCTTCAGATAGCGCGACGGATGGTTCAACGCCTGGCGCCGACGCGCAGCGCGCCATGCGGCGCGCCAACATGGGCGCCCACGCCGCTGTGCGCTCACCGTGGTTCACGACACTGGCGCGGCTCGGCTATGCCGCCAAGGGACTGGTCTACATCGTCATTGGCTGGCTCGCGCTGATGACCGCCGTGCGCGCAGGCGGGCAGACCACCGACCCGCAGGGCGCCATCACCGACATCTACCAGCAGCCGTTCGGCAAGGTGTTGCTCTTCATCATCGTGGTTGGCTTCATCGGCTACGCGCTCTGGCAGTTCGTGCGCGCGGCCTTCAACTCGGACGGCGAGGGTGACCCCAAGAAGGACACCGTGCTGCGCATCGGCTACGCAGTGGTCGGCGTCACGTACCTGGGCTTCGCGCTGGCGGCCCTGCGCCTGCTGCTGCAGCATGCCGCGCCGCAAGGCTCTAACTCCACCACGCAGGACTGGACAGCGCGCCTGCTGGGCGCTCCGCTCGGCGTGGCGCTGGTGATCCTGCTAGGAGTGATCGTCCTCGGCGTGGCGGGCGCGCTGTTCTACGAAGCGTGGACGCGCCGCTTCGAGCGCTCCTTCCCGACGGGCCAGATGAACGAGGTGGAGCGCAAGGTGATGCGAGTCAGCGGGCGCTATGGCATCGGCTCGCTCGGCGCGATCTTCATCGTCATCGGCCTCTTCCTGATCCTCGCGGCGGCGCATCACAACCCGCGCCAGGCGCAGGGACTCGCTGGCGCGCTGGCGACGCTGGCCGCGCAGCCCTTTGGCCCCATCCTGCTGGGTCTGGTTGCGCTGGGCCTCGTCGCTTATGGCGTCTACGGCTGGGTCGAGGCGCGCTACCGCCGCATCGCCGCCTGATCCACCAGCCTGGCGACACGCGCTCGCCGCCCACAGGCGACCAGCGGAATCAATCCAGAAAGGTGAAGCTCAGCAGCATGGGATAGAAGGTGTGGGAGTCGAGCGACGAGAAGTCGTTCTTCAGTCCCGCATACGCGATGATGTAGGCAGACCCATTGTGGTTCGCGATAATGACGACCGTGTGCAGCACAACGCCGTGAATCGTCATATCCGCCGCTTCCTGTGTCCAGGTCTCGCCAGCCAGTGGGATCGAGGTTGGCCCTTCCAGGTGGTCGTAGGATCCGTTCCCACCCGCCGACAGCGAAATCTCTTTGAAGGTGCTGGATTCAGTGCTGACGATCTCATCGTTCGTGGCGGTCCCGGAGACGTGGCCGATGACGATATCGCCGCCCTGCTCCCCGGAGACCCACACGGCGTCGCCATTCGAGACGGAGCGCGTCCAACTGGTCGGCTGGTCAACCCGGTAATCGCCCGCTGGATCGGCGTACAGGCTGAACCCTGGCGGCAGCGTCGCTGTCGGCGTGGGAGCGGGCGTGGTAGCGGTCGCCGTCGCTTTGGCGCTGGTCACGGCTGCGGGAATCCGCGTAACATGGTACGCATACCAGCCACCGAGGACCAGGACGACCAGCGCGAGCGCGCCAATGCCGGTGAAGATGAGCGGCAGGCTGCTCCTGCGCTTGGGCGGCGCGCTCTGGGTTTGTGGTTCACTCCGCCAGCTCCGTAGCCCGCATGGCCCTGAGGACCTGGGTACCCCATCGGGTAGGTGGGCTGCGCGCCGTACATGGACGGATAGGGCGCCATCACCTGCGGCGGCATGGATGGCGCCGGCGCGGCGGGTCCCAGCAGCCCAACGAGCGCGCGGTGGATGGCCGCGCTGTCATGCTCCGCGAATCCCGAGGAGGGAATCGGAGCGACAGCCCACGGCGCATACGGCGGCGACATCGGCGCCATGACGAGCGGGATGAGGTTGGCGGGCCGGGCGTTGAGCGCCGCAATGACGGCGGGGCTGCTGAGCGACGCGGGCGCGAGCGGCACGATGCAAGCCTGCGCCCCTGCCGCATGCGCCTCCACCTGATCGGTGACCACAGGAGTCCAGCCATACTGCCGCAATCCGTAGGCGAGCGCCTCCGCCACGGGATCGCCGGGGCTGGCGGCGATCAACACCAGGCGCTGGCTCGTGGGAGCGAGAGGGTAGTTGTCGGTAGGCTGCATGGCTCGCTCTTCCTCCTGGATCATGGCCTGGATCATGGCCTGGATCATGGCGCCGCCGCTCACATTTCGCCGCCAGCGCGCTCGCAGCGCCAGTATAGCATACTGCCAGCGCCTTGTGTGCATCCAGTTTCACTATGAATTGAGTCCCGCCGTGACCTGATCTCAGGCTCCGGCGGGACTCTTCTTCGCGACCAGTGGCGGCGAGCCAGGCGAGCTAGGCGCGCCGCGCAGGCGCGAGGGCCGCGCGTGGCGCGGCGACGAAGGCGGCCAGACCATAGCTAATGAAGGCGCCAATGAAGCCGACCGCCATCATCATCGAAGCGCTCTCCTGGTAGCCATTGGTCAGGAACATCATGCCGCCGCCGTAAGCGACCAGCGCCAGCGCCAGCCCGGCCAGTGTCGTGGCGATCGCCCAGGCCCGGCGCTCGATGAGGCTGAGAACCAGCGCCACCAGCCCGACGACCAGGATCATGGTCGCGACGACCATGTGGCTTTGCAGCGATGGCGTGTGCGCGGCGAACTGCATCGCATTGATCTTCAGGTTGCTGGGGAACGCGATGTACAGATTGACCAGCATCCCCAGCACAAAAACGACCGCCAGCAGGGCCAGATTCAGCCACAGCGCGCCGCGCAACCAGCGGCCTCGCGACGAAGACTCCATAGCAAACTTCCTCTCTTCCCGACGCCGGAGCGGCCAGCGCGGCGCTCCAGCGAACGCTCGACCTGCAATAGTCACATGTGACTAATCACAAGTATATCAAATCACGCACGATTAGTCAACCTTGACTAATCGTGCGTGGAAGAGTGTAGCGCATCAAGTCAGTCGCGGAGGCGCAGGCGTTGCTTACCCGCGCAGCTTGTTGAGGGCGGCTGTCAACCGTCGCGCAGAGGCGGCGGTTGATGGCGAGGGTGGCGCCGTCGCCTCGCCATAGCGCGCGTCGTCGTAGCTCGCGGTTAGCGCTGCCAGCCCTGGTTCATCCGGCGTCGCGCCGCGCTCAGTTAGCGCTCCGGCCAATCGGCGGCTGTATTCGTCGGCGGTCTCGCCTGGTCGCCGCCCGATGCCCGCGCTGGCCCCCGCTCGCAGCGCCTCGCGATACAGCCAGCGCGCGCTGCCCGGCGTGAGCGGATCTTGCTCCTTCGCGTCCGCGCCGCGCCGCAGCCCCGCCAACAGGTCGCGCGCCTGTCGCCGCAGCAGGCCGCGCGCGTCCAGCGACTCGCGCTCCTCATCCAGCTCCGGGTCAGCGTCCATCTTGAGCGAGCGCAGCATGATGCGCACACCCTCGTAGAGCAGATA
>JAICVT010000115.1 GCA_025935235.1 Ktedonobacterales bacterium
AGTGGATCGTCGCCGAGGAGCCAGCGGTGCGGCACATCTGGACGTGACATGCCTCATCAGCGCACGCGCGCATGTGTCGTCAGAGGAGTGAACAGTCCATCGTGGGTTGACTATGCTCGTTGGGCCGGGCGTTTGCCCTCGTGCTACTCGCCTGATAGACTGGCATGGGAGCAGGTGGACTGATGCTGGCCATTCCTCAGTATGAGCGGCGCCCCGATGACAATCACCGATTTCGCTGGGCCAGGCGCGCCCTGTCCCATTGATCCAGGCAAGCGGATGTGATCGCGCCGGACGGCAGGAGCGCAGCGGAGCCACCGAGGTACGAGAGAGCTGAGGGAGCGGTTGTATGGGCGCCACACTGGCGTATAGCTGGCAACAAGATACACTCATCGTTCCCAGGGTCCGCCAGAGCGCGGGAAGCGCCAGCCAGGGGTCCAGCCAGCGGAAAGAGCGCGTGCCGGGAATCGCGGTGTTCTGTGCGCTCTCGTTGCTCTTCATCGAGATCATCGCGCTCTATGGCAGGTCTGTATCGTTCGGCTTCGCGGGTGACGACTGGACCTTGCTCAACCAGGCGTCGCCAGGCATTGCGGCCTCATTTGCGCCGACGCCCGGCTCCTATCACTATAATCCGCTTGCTATCAGTGCCCGCGCGATCATGTACAAAGCGTTCGGCGTCAATCCTATGCCCTATCATATCGTCACGTTGCTGATGTTCTGGGCCTGCGCCGCGCTGCTCTTCTGGCTGGCCTGGCGCCTCTCCGACCGCTTCTTCGTCGGGATACTGACCGCCGTCGTCTACGCCGCCTTCGGCAGCCTGTACGAGGTCGCGATCTGGAGTGTGGTGGCATTCCAGCAGCTTCCAGCTCTCTTCCTCTATCTCGCTGGATTCATGCTGTATCTGTTCTGGCATGATCGAGCGCTCCGGCGATCTCTGCGCTTGTGGGCGTATGCAGGTTTCATCGTCTGCCTGGTGCTGACGCCACTCGTCTACGAGCCGACCATCACTCTCGTGGTGGCGTGCGCGCTCTATCGCTTCTTTGTGCTCGACCAACTTGGCAAGCGCCTCAAGCAGGACGGACTGGTGGCGACTGCGCGATCGTGGCTGGCCGACTTCTCGCTGCCCGCGGTTCTCTTCATCTGTTACCTCATCTTCAAGGTCTGGCTGGCGCGCGTGACGGGCGCCGCGCAGGCCCCGGCGCTCAACCAGCCGCTCGCGTCACATGGGCTGCCGCTCACCTGGGGCATCCTGCAAGGCTTCGTTCCGGGTACCAACATCGTCCAACTCGCGAGCTGGACCTTCACGAGCGTGTCGCCCAATCGCTACCTTATTACGCTGGTAGCGGAGCTTGTGGTTCTGGGTCTGCTGCTCATCTTCACGAACAATCTGTATCGCTTTCTGATCTGTTGGGACCTCGCCATGGTCCTGAGCCTGATCTTTGGGCTGGGCAGCATTCAATCTCGCCACCTGGCGTTCATTGTGGCGCCCGCTGCCATCCTCTATGCGCTGATCTTCCTTGATGTCGGCAAGTGGGCGCGCGCAATGGCGATTCGGTTGGGCGCCGAGCGCCAGTTGGCCGTCGTCGTGATGGGCACGACCGCGCTGGTCTTGATGGCTCCTGTTCTGGCGCTCGGTGTTCAGTGCAGCCACGCCGAGGTAGCGGATTGGGGCGTTGCGCAAGCCACTACCCAGCGATTGACTGGGCAGCTCGGCGGCTTTGTCGCGGCGAATCCGCAGGCGACAACGCTTGTCGTCATTGATTTCCCGCAGGTCGCCAACTCGCGCTACGGCGAATTTGACTACATGTTCCTGAATGCGATTCCGGCGATCATGGACCTGCAATACCCTGGCAGATTTGTCCAGGTCGTCGTCGCGCGCACGCAAGAGCCGCTTGCCTGGACCAACACAGTCTATGAAACGCCGCAGCAACTGACCGATTTGGCTCGTCCGCGGAATGCGTTAGTCCTGGAGTACAACGCGACCACCGGAAACATTGCCCAGTGGGCGCCTCCGCGCCCGCTGATCGCCTACTTCGATCCCAATGATGGCCCAAACGGCTCCCACTGGGTTTCGACACAGCCATCTCCACCGCCGGGGTTCAAGGCGACATCGCAGCGCTTCGGCTATCTCATCGAGGACTGGCAGTCCGATGCGCATCCCCTGTACGGTTGCGTCGCGGGAACTCAGCACTTTGTTTCAGACGATAGCGCCTGTGAGGGGCAACAGGCGCTCGGCATTGAAGGCTATCTCTTCGCGACCGCGCCCCCTGGGGTGCAGGTTGTCCCCGTCTACCGGTGCCAGGCGCTCTATGACCACTCGGTCTCAAATGACGCTTCCTGTGGGGGGAACACCAACGAGGGGTTGCTCGGCTATGCGATGCAACAACCGTAGGGAGCAGGAGGCTAGCGCAAGCGGGCGCATCTACTCCGCTGTGAGCGCGCCCGCTCGTTCTCGCTCGATGGTGGCGCTGGGGTGGCGCTGGTCGTATCGCTGTTACTGCCCAGATTCGAGGATAGTTACTATAGAAGGACTGTCCCCGATGTCGCAGTGACGCAGCACGGAAGGGCGACTGCGGGCGCCGCTGCCACTGGCCATCGAGCTATGCGATTGGCGGGCGCACAGTCGCGCTTCGAACGGCGAACGGACAGGCGCCATCGGATGGGGCGCCATTCCCGCGCAATCCTCGCGACGGCTGGCATGCACTGACAACGCACACACTGGAGGATGACTCATCATGGCGGTGGTGATCGTAACTGGCTCGGCGGGCCTGATCGGCTCGGAAACGGTGCGCTTCTTCTGCGACAAAGGATTCGATGTCGTCGGCATAGACAACGACATGCGCCGCCGCTTCTTTGGCGACGAGGCCTCGACCGACTGGAACCGCACACAGCTCGAGCGCCGCTTCCCCAAGACCTATGCGCATGCCAGCATTGACATCCGCGACGCCTCGGCGGTTGATCAGATCTTCCAGCGCTACGGCAGCGCGGTGGAGCTGGTTGTGCATACCGCCGCGCAGCCTTCGCACGACTGGGCGGCGCGCGAGCCGCTGACCGACTTCACGGTCAACGCCAACGGCACGCTCAACGTGCTGGAGGCCACGCGCCGTTTCGCGCCTGAGGCCGTCTTCATCTTCACCTCGACCAACAAAGTCTATGGCGACACGCCCAACCGTCTACCCTTGATCGAGCAGGAGCTGCGCTGGGAGATTGACCCGACGCATCCGTTCGTCGAGGGCATTGACGAGACGATGAGCATTGACCAGTCCACGCACTCGCTCTTCGGCGCGTCGAAAGTGGCGGCCGACCTGCTGGCGCAGGAGTACGGGCGCTACTTCCACATGAAGACGGCCATCTTCCGTGGCGGCTGCCTGACAGGCCCGAACCACTCTGGCACGGCGCTGCATGGCTTCCTTGCCTATCTGATGAAGTGCGTGTGCGCCCAGACGCCCTATACCGTCTATGGTTACAAGGGCAAGCAGGTACGCGACAACATCCACAGCGCCGATCTGGTGAGCGCCTTCTATCAGTTCTATCAGAATCCGCGCGAGGGCGAGGTCTACAACATGGGCGGCTCGCGCTTCAGCAACTGCTCGATGCTCGAAGCCATCGCCGCCTGCGAGCGCATCGCGGGCAAGCGGCTCCAGTGGACCTACACCGAGACGAACCGCATCGGCGACCACATCTGGTACATCAGCGACACACGCAAGTTCCAGCGGCACTACCCCGACTGGAAGCAGGAGTACGATCTGGAGCGTCTGCTCCAGGACATCTACGAGAAGAATGTCGAGCGCTGGGCCACGGAGGCGGTGGCGCAGTCGCGCGCGTAGGGGCAGCCGAGCGTTCCAGCGCGGCGCTAGCCATAACGGCGATTCGCGTGCGCCGAGTACGCCAGATGGCGCATACTCAGGCTGACCAGAGCTGCGGCTCCTGCGGCCATCCAGGCTGCCCAGGGGCCGTGCCCAGAGCGGCTCTGGGCGACGCGGCAGGCGGGGGACAGGGAAGACCGGCAGAGGACCGGAGGATGACACAGGCATGAGTGGCACACATCCGGCGCTTGGCGGCTTGACCTTTTCCGTGGTGATCCCCGCTCACAACGAGGAGGAGGGGGTGCGCCCGACGGTCGAGCGGCTGTATGGCGCGCTGATGGCCGAGCGGATTCCCTTTGAGATCTTGATCGTCAACGATCACTCCACCGACCAGACCGAAGCCGTCCTCCAGCAACTCGCGGGCGAGTTGCCAGGTGTGCGCTACGTCAATAACCCCAAGTCGGGCGGGTTTGGCTTCGCGATCCAGACCGGGCTGGAGCGCTTCCGTGGCGACGCCGTCTGCATCGTGATGGCCGACGCCTCCGACGACCCGCGCGATGTCGTGGCCTACTATCGCCAGCTCGAAGCGGGCTATGAGTGCGTCTTTGGCTCGCGCTTCGTGCGTGGCAGCCGGGTCGTGGACTATCCGCTGCACAAGCTGGTGGTCAACCGGCTGGCCAACAAGTTCATTGATGTGCTCTTCCGCCTCGGCTTCAATGATACGACCAACGCCTTCAAGGCCTATCGGCGCGAGGCGATTGAGGGGGTCAAGCCGTTCCTCTCCTCGCATTTCAACATCACCGTCGAGCTGCCACTCAAAGCGATCACGCGCGGCTACACCTACACCACCCTCCCCATCAACTGGTACAACCGGGCGACGGGCGTCTCCAAGCTCAAGATCAAGGAGATGGGCAGCCGCTACCTCTTCATCGTGCTCTATGTCTGGCTGGAGCAACTGCTCTCGCGCGGCGACTATCGTCGCAAGCCCAGCGCCGATGGAGCCATCGGAACCGCCTCGGCCAGCCACGCAATCGCGGCGTCGCAGTACGCCTCGATCGCTGACGCCGCCGAGCGCGCTGAGGCAGACGTGATGAACACGACGTTGCCGCGCATCTCGGCGCGGCCACATGGCGAGCAAGGCTAGCAGTTTCCCCAGCAGTTCGGGTGAGGCAGGCGCAGTTGAGTCTGGCGGTGCGGACAATGGAGCCGGAGTCGCGGCCCGCGCCACGCTAGCGTGTCAGGTTGCCGGAATAGGTGTGCGTGACGCGGTTGTGCAGCCAGAAGTAGAGCCGCTCGCGCCCGCTGCCGACGGGAATCACGCGCTTGCGCACGCCCACCAGCTTCGCGATCAGCGGCACGCCCGCGATGGCATGCGCGGTCGCGGGCGATTGGCGGCGTACTCCCGAAAACAGGCGCGTCATCGTGCTGACTCCGCCGGTCGAGAGCAGGTAGCGCTCGCGGTAGGCGGAGTAATCGGTGGCTGGCACGACATGCGCGGCAGCCTGCTTCATCACCTCCAGACGCTCGCGGTCGTTGACCAGACCGCGTAGCGCCTGGACGAAGGTTTTCACCTTGAAATCATCGAGCGCCATACCGGCTCCGGTCGCGCGCACCCGCTCCGCCTGCGCGCCAATGGGGCCGGTCATCACGGGAACGCCCGCCATCCATGACTCGCTCACGGTATAGCAAAATGTCTCTGGCCAGATGGACGCCACAATGATGATGTCTACCTTGTGCGACTCGATGAGTTTGACCACGTCCAACCGCTCGTAGCGACCAGTCGAAATGACGTTCGGCTGATCGGCAGCCGCCTTGGCGACCTCGCCAATCGAGACAAAGAGCATCGGGTCGTGGGCACAGGCGGCGATGATGCCCTTCACCAGCATCGTACCTTTTTGCGGCGCGTTGTACCCCAGGACGCCGACCCGCAGCGTCGCCTCGCGCCCGTCGCGCCGCGCCGCTGGTTGAGCCGTGCCGCTCGCTTCGGCCAGCGCGTCGCCCGTGGCGCCGTCAAGGGATGCCTCCAGAGGTGGCTCCAGCTCCATATCACTGATACCAGACTCCAGCTCGATGGCGCCGGGCGAGAGCAGCTCGCGCCTGAACGGATCGAGCAGGGAGTCGCGATACTTCTGCATGACGGCGGGGTGCGCCAGCACCTGCGCCTTCGCGTCGGGCAGCGCGATAGCCCGGCGGAAGAGCGACAGCGCCGTCGCCGATGGTGCGATGACGAGGGCGCAGGTATCCACGAGCCGCTGGAAGACCGCGCGGCGCGCCGCCACTTCAGCGTAGTTGGTTCCCCAGAGAGCGAGCGCGCACCGGCCACACTCCTCCGGTCCAGGCACACCGCAGAACTCGCCCTTGTAGTTGAGCAGTGTCAATTGCTTGCACACGGCGAAGTAGTCATGGACAGTGTAGAATTTCGGACCGCTCCACGCTGTCAGCGCGTCAATGAAGCTCGGACTGTAGTTCAGGACGTGATGGATGTGGATGAGTGACGGATTCAGCTCGGCCAGCAGCCCCCCGTATTCGGCCTCGAACGGGTTGACTCGCGTGCGCACGCCATCCACATAGGCGGTCACGGTTACCGCGTCTTCGGTGGCCGATGGCGTGATGAAATAGAAGACGAATTCAGATCCCAGCTCGCGCACCATATCGCGCAGGTGATCGGTCGTGCCGCCAACGACGGGAGTAAAGGTATCGTCATGTACCACGACGGCGATCGAAGGTCGGCGGCTCGACTCCAGGGTGATGTAGCGATTCATCAGATCCCATTGGAGGCGGCCTGTGGTTCCGCTGGCCGCAAAGGTAAGCCCCAGCTGCGAATACTGCGGGTAGCGGCTCATTACCAGCTTCTCATGCGCTTTGATGCTCCGCTGGCCCATCTGCACGACATTCGCCTCCACCATCGAGGCGTTGCCCGCGTGATAGACGAACACCGTTGGGGCCAGCGCATGCCGATAGCCCGCCTCGCGAGCGCGCATGCAGAAGTCCGTTTCCTCGCCATAGCCCTTGCCGAAGATCGGGTCGAATGCGCCGACGCGATCCAGCGTCTCACGCTTGACATAGAGGCAGAAGCCCACCCCGACGGGAATCTCGATTGGCGGCAGGTCGGCGTCGCCGAGCGTCCAGTTCAGGGTGTTCTCGACGCTGATCGCCTTGAATACCGAATAAATGGAGGCGTTGTTGCAGAGCGGGTTCACCGTCCCGATGCGCGCATCCGAGTAGGCCGCCTGCACGAGCTTGCGCGCCCAGGCGTCATAGACGATGGTGTCGCTATTGAGCAGGATGACGTCGTCCGTTCCCGCCGCCTCCATCGCCTCATTGGCGGTCAGCGGGAAACCGCGATTCTCGGTGCGGTCAATCACCTGGCACGTCTGGCACGACCCCTCGAACCCCTCGGCGAACGACTGGAGTAGCCCAGAGATGCGCGCATCGGGCGAGGCGTCGTTGACGAAGAGCCAGCGGACAGGATAGCCCGGCGCGGTAGAGCGAATGCTCTCCATCAGGCGGCGCACGTGATCGTAGGCATTGTAGACGGGTACCGCAACCGTCAGCGCGGGACCTTTGACGTAGGCGTGAACACGCTCAGCCAGCAGCGCCACGGGGCGACATCCGCCCGCTTCCAGCAGCGCATCGAGTCGCTCACGCTGGCCAGCGGCTTCGGGGGTCATGGCGGAGCCGGTCGCAAGAAACAGCACACCGCCTGTTCTGGTCAGCCCGATCACCTCATCCACCCACGCGGCGAGATCAGGCGATTGGCCAAGCGCGTTGGGCGCGTCGGGCGCGTCGAAGGCGACCACCGCATCGAAGTGCGCGCTGTACTGGCTGGTGGATGTCAGCGTGATGACGCTGGCCCCGCTCTGCGCA
Organism: Ktedonobacterales bacterium; assembly: GCA_025935235.1. Classification (GTDB taxonomy): domain Bacteria; phylum Chloroflexota; class Ktedonobacteria; order Ktedonobacterales; family JADMIN01; genus JAKAIY01. The sequence continues at coordinate 7,671 of JAICVT010000115.1, forward strand.
ACGCGCCGAACCGCCAGCTCGGTGGCCTCGCTTGATGAGTCGTAGGAGTAGGCCGCGCGACAGTCGCTGGCGAAGTGCAGCGCATTGGCTCCCGCCCCGCCGTAGTCGAGCGCGCGCGCATGCGCGGCCCCGCCCCACCACGCATCCAGGAACCGCGTCACGGCTTCGCGCCACACCTGCCGCGCGTCGCGGTCGCCTTCCGCTGACGCGTCCGCGAGCGCGTCGTTGGCGACCTCCGCCAGCGACTCATCTTCGCCCGATGGATGAGCCAGCAGGCTCTGCGAGGCGCCACGGAGGGCGATCTCAGCGTGTGCGACTCCCTGCTGACTATGCCCGTGACTCTCGCTCTCACCGCCGACCACATCAGATGCGATGGCTGCCTGGCGCGCCTCATCCGCCATACCGCGCAACTCCTCTAGTGCCTGTATGTCCCATCAGCATGCAGCCGAATTCAGCCACCAAGCACTCCGTAGGAGAAGTACCAGTGATAGTAGGATTCGCTGTTGTCCTGCGTGCGAAACGGGTCTGAGAAGCGCGACTGCAAGTCATCGCGCTGCCGGTAGAGCCGCCGCTGCTCCAGGGTGATAGTCTCGCCGTTCTGGTAGACGCCATACTCCCACGGCACGACGCCGAACGATTCCTGGCCATTCCTGGCGCATTCGGCGATGTACCACTCGCGCAGCAGAAATGTCGCGGGCATCTCAAGCCCATAGCGCCGCAGCATATTGAGCTGCGCGCCGCTATCGAACCCCGAAAAGTGGTAGAACCGCAGCGGGTAGCGCTGACCCTCGGCCGCGACCTCCTCCGGCGCCGTCTCTTGCACCTCGAAGCCAGCCTCGAACCCTCCGATCACTTTGCGTGTCGAGAGGTTCCAGGTCGCGACGTTGTAGCCCGGATCGCGCACGATGTGGATAAACGGGAAGAGCGCTGGCGCGAGATCTATCCACTTCTGATCCGTAAACAGGCCACTGCCATATTCGGCGTAACAGTAGGCGGTCAGTCGCTCGCGCCACCAGTCGGCGAACCGCCGCCCGTCGCGATCGTTGTGTACCGCCAGGAATCCCAGGTTATACACGCCGTGCATCAGGTAACACAGCTCGTTGTCCTCAATGGCGCGCGGGGTGGTGTCAGGCGCCAGTTGATGCGGCGTGAGCAAGACGGAGCCACGGGCAAACTGGGCGACGAGATCGTCAAAGCTGTCAAAAACCGCGACGTCGGGGTCAATATAGAAGACCTGCTCACAGTCGGGGCGCGCCAGCAGCGAACTGAGCGCATGCCCCTTGATGGCGGTGCAGATCTCCACGACCGAGTGCGAGAAGATCCAGGGTTGCAGGCGCTCGATGCCTAGCTCGCTGATGTGGATGATCTCGTCGAAGCACGGCTCAAGCTCTTGCAGGTGCGGAGGGATGGCCTCAGCCATGAATACGATGAACTTCGATGTCGGATTGTGGCGCTTGAACGTCTGCGCCAGCACCCGCGCCTTGGGGATGTAGTTCGTCGTGAGGCTGGTGTATGCGTAGGTCGTCATGCCGCGTCGTTATACCTCCGCGCGTGGGATGCGTTCCTTTTGGCCGCTGCCACGGGCCGCTCTACGTCGCCACTGTCCGCTGTCGTCCTCGGTGTATCCCTGGCCCAGTCGTCGCGGTCGCTGCTTCCTGTGTATGGAGTGTGTGGTGTGATGCGTCCTGCTCAGCCAGACTCCACGCGCCATCGCCCGACTCATAGGCGTACAACGCGCCCCCACCGGGGCAGTAACCGCACTGGGTCAGAAGTCCGCGCGCCGCTCGCGTCTGGCGCTTGTCTGGCGCTTCCACCGGCGCGCCTTACCCACGACGCGCCTGGCCTGCTTCAGCGGCCACGCCATGATGCGCGACGCGCGATACACCCGCGAGGCGCGCAGGCTGCGGAGCTGGCCGTCGAGCGACTGAAGCTGGCCATCGAACGTGGCGCGCTGCCGCGTCAGTTGCGCGTTTTCGGCGGTCAGGCGCGCCACCTCGCCGACGTAGACGCTCGCCCGCGTCTCCAGTGCGGCGGCCGTATCGCGCAGTCGGCGGATCTCGTCGCCCTGCGCGGCCACCTGCGCGTGCGCCGCCGTGAGGGCGTCTTCCTGGCTCATGCGCAGCACGCGCTCGCCCAGGATCTGAAAGTAGCGCGCGACGTTGGGATCGCTCCGCATCGCGGCGAAGAAGTTGAGCAGCGGCTGGGGCGGCTCCGCGCCGACGGCCGCCACGCCCAGGCCGTGCCCCCAGAGAAACGCGCATGACGGGTAGCGCTGGCTGATCTCATCCCACAGGCGATGGACGTCGCCGCTCGCCTGCTGGTCGCTGGCGCCGTGCAGCAAGACCACGCCGCGCGGGGAGAGTTTGCTCAGCCAGACATCGAAGTCGTGACGGGCAGCTTCGGCAGCCTCAGAGGTAGGCGCGCCATTGAGAAGCAGCAGATCAATGCTGCCGTCCTCCACCTCGTCGGCAGCGGCGTCGAACGTCATGCGCCACAGCGTTGCAAATGCGGCGTAGCGCTCGCGCACGTAGCTGGAGATATCATCAAACGCCAACTCGTCGACGTGTCCGGTATGGGCATTGTCCGTCCCGGGGTCAATGGCGACGCAGGTGGTGGGCAGCTTCAACTGCTCAACGGCCTGGCAGATCGCACAGAACGAGTCGCCGCCAGAGACGCCAAGCTCGACCACGCTGCGAGGTCGCAGCATCTCCACCAGCGCGAAGGCAAACGGGATGTGCGGGCGCCAGTCGGCTGTCTGGGTCAGGCGTAGCGGCGCGGCCATCGCCAGGGGATAGTCGAGCGGATGAAAACTCCCTGTAGGCGCTGGCGCCGTCGCCGCGATGGCGCTGGCGCCATCCACCGCCCGCGCCGGATGTCCGCCGTTCGGCTGTGACGACCGATCCAGCGCGGAGGCCGTTGCGGAGAGAGCGTCGTCGAAGCTCATACGTAATCAGTTCCCTCATGGCTGGCGCGTAGCGGGGAAGTCTTCCGCACGGAAAATACAGCGGGCCTCACGGCGTCATCGCATCGTAATGGCATGCGGCGCCACGCCGCGTTCACCCTGCATAACGGGTCGCTCAGGAGCGCGGTCACCCGCGCTGGTACTGAACCATTGTACCTTCACGCGCCCAACGACCCCGCCAATGGTCCCCCTGGGAGCGCCAGCTTTCGACGATCTCGCATACACTGCTGACAGTCCTCATGTGGCTGCGCATGGGAGCCGCGAGGCGCGTGGTGATGAACGCGACGGAGAGCCAGAGGTAGCCTGATGAGACCGCGAAGTGTGAGCGACC
>JAICVT010000121.1 GCA_025935235.1 Ktedonobacterales bacterium
CGCTGCGCCTCGGCGATGGCGCCAGCGTGGCCTTCACGCCGGTCGAGCCGCTGGACTGCTGGCGGCTGCTGCGGGCGCTGGCGGCGGCGCGCCCAGAGGCGGTGGGCCCGCTGCCTCCGCCGCCCGGCGCCGCTGGCCCAGCGATGGGCTACGGCCCCGGCTACCCCGGCTATGGTTATGCTCCCGGCTATGCTCCCGGTTACGCTCCCGGCTATCCGCCGCCGATGGGCATGACTGGCCCCTCGGAGAGCGACAAAACGCTGGCGGGGCTGTGCCACCTGAGCGTCTTCTTCGCGCCGGTCATTCTACCGCTCATCATCTGGCTGGCGATGCGCCACTCGCAGCCCTACGCCTCGCAGCAGGCCAAGCAGGCGTTCTGGTTCCATCTCTTCTTCGCTGCGCTGGCGTTCCTGGCGGGCGTGGGGCTACAGGCCTTCTTCTTCTCGTCGTTCTTCTCCGCCGCCAGTGCGGGCGCGCCGCCTGACCCGACTGGCATTGATCTCACCTTCCTGCCAGGGATATTCGTGTTCTATGGCGTGCTGATCATCCTTGGTCTGATCAACGCCGTCTTCAGCGTGATTGGCGCGGTCCAGGCTTTCCAGGGCAGGCCATTCCACTATCCGCTGCTGGGCTGGCTGGCGCGCTGAGCGAGCGGCCGGCCCCCACCCCCAGCCCCTCCCCCGCGACGCGGGGGAGGGGAGTTACAGCATGTTAGTCGTTTGCCAAATGCTAACCCGCCAGATGCTAACCCGTTTGATATGGGTTCCCCCTCCCTGAAGGGGAGGGGGCTAGGGGGAGAGGTCGCGCCTCACTGACTGGCGGCGCTATCAATCAGCCAGAGCGGGCCGCTGTATTGCGTGACGCTGACGGCATAGGTGAGCGGCGCGTTGGGGGCTTTGGCGCGGGTCACGCTGACCGTGTAGTCACTGTGGCCCGTCGTATCGCTCTGCGAGTTGGTGATGGTGTAACTCATCACCTTGCCATAGCGCGCGTCGTCGGCGTCGAGCGCGGCGGTGAAGGACGTCTGCGTGTTGGGATCATTGCGGCTGGAGGCGTCGAATTGCCATGCGCGGCTGTAGTTCTGCTGTTCGAGCGCGTTGAAGTAGCCTGTGACGCTAGCCGTTGGCGTCGAGCGATCGGGCGGGGCGAAATTGTTGTAGGCGGCAAATGCCAGCCCGGCGACCACTACCATCAGTACGATCAGCACGCCGATCAGTACGCCTAGCGGTGGCCCGCGCCGCCCGGCCTGTGGAGCGGCTGCGGCGAGCGCGCCAGTCTTCGCGCCTGTTCGCGCGCCGGTGATAGCGGGTTTCGAGACGATGCGCGGAGCCGACCGCGCCCCTGCTACTGGCGCTCCGAGCGAGGCAGCGGACACTGTCGCTCGCGGCGCGGCCATCGGCGCCGCCATTGATGGCGCTGAGGCTGGCGTCGGCGCATACTGCCCATTGCTCATCGCGGGAAGGTTCGATGGAATCGGCGCGCCCAGCGATGGCAGGCTCGCCGCCCTGCTGGGTGTGGGCGCAGCAGGCGCATAACCGCCTGATCCGCCCGATCCGCTGGCGCTGCCCGCTGGCCGCGAGATGGCGGGCGGCAGCGATGGGCTGATAGGCGAGCGCGCGGGCGGAATGACCGGAGGCGCGCTCGGCGAGATGTAGGGCGAGTTGACCGCTGGCGTCTGGGCGGTCTGGCTGGGCAGGGGCGCGACATCTGGGGCGCTGACCGCGAACTTCGTGGCTTGCAGCGCCTCCATCATCTGCGCGGCGAACTCCGTCACCGACTGATAGCGATTGGCGGGCTTCAGCTCCAGCGCGCGCATGATCGCCGCATCGGTGCGCGGCGTCACCAGCGGGTTCAGCGCCTGTGGGCGCGCCATCGGCGAGACGCCCGTGATGCGCTCGACCGCCGTCTGCGGCGCCTTGCCCGTCAGCAATTGATAGAGTGTGGCGCCCAGCGCGTAGACATCGGACCACGGGCCAGTCATGCCGGTGGCCGCGTACTGCTCCGGCGGCGCATAGCCTTCGGTGCCCGCCTTGCGCACGAAGGTCAGCGTCTGGTTCATGCCCGGCAGGTGCGCCTTGGCGATGCCGAAGTCCACCAGCACGGGATGCCCCGACGGCGTGACAATGATGTTGGCCGGCTTGACATCGCGATGCAACAGCGGAGGCTTGCGCGTGTGCAAATATTGCAGCGCGTCGCAGATCGGCAGCATCCAGCGCAGCGCCTGATCTTCGGGCAGCGGATGGCCGAGGCGATGCAGATACTGTTCGAGGTTCTCGCCATCCACGAAGTCCATGACCAGGTAGCGGCGCCCGTCCCACTCGAAGCTCTCGCGCACGTGGGGAATGTTGTTATGGTCGAGCGCCTGGAGCCAGCGACTCTCCAACTCGAATTGCTGGCGAGCGCCAGGGGCGGGATCGGAGAGTTCTTTGAGGGCGAAGATATTGGCGCCGCTATATAGGATGTCGGCGACACGATAGACCACTCCGAGGCCGCCACGCCCTACCACGCCGAGAATCTGGTAGCGATTATGGATCACTAACCCGATCGGTCGTGGCTGCGCGCCCTCACTCCCCATATTCGCGGCGTCTTGACTCATCCGCGCCTTCCCGCCCACAGTGCTAAATGCTCGTCTGGTTCATCGCGGCGACTCCGCTCGCGTGAACGTGCGATGATGCGAAACCCGTCGCTGGGCGTCTCGGATTAGGCCTGCGCTGACCCTGTGGCGCAAGTATAGCGAAGCGGCGGTACGCGCGTCAAACAGATATGACTTCAAGCAAACGCTGGACGTGTGATCGGCGTCGAACAGCGCGCGGAACAGCGCGCGGAATGGCTCGCGCTCGCGCGTAAGCGAGCGCCGTGAGGTGTTATAATGCGCGCGACGCGCGGCGCTGGCTATTGAGCCGCTGTGAGCCACTGTGAGCCGCGCGCTGGCCGACCAGCCCCGAAACAAAGGAGTTTGCGGGTGCGATTCCGTCGCTTTTGCCTCGGAGCCAGCCCTGAAGCGGGCGCCTCACGCCGTATCCAGGCGACACGGCGCTCCACTGGCGCTGTCTTCGCATCGGCGCGCCTGCTGCGAGCGCGGCACATCCCCGCGCCGCCCTCCTTGCGCCTCACGACAGACTTCGATCGCGTGGATCTGATACCAATCGCAGTTGTGTACGCTTGCCGTTGCGCCGCGCCAGGGTTCGCGCCAGCGTTCGCGCGGGCGGCGGCAGAGGCGCGCGTCGTGGGATAGCGCGGGTGACGCCAGCTGGCTCCGGCTGACTCCGGCTGACTCCGGCTGACGCTCGCGCCAGGAGGTTCGCACATATGGCCCAAGACGAGTACATGCCGATCCGAAACTGGGATCACATCGAGTTCTACGTAGGCAACGCCAAGCAGGCCGCGCACTACTACGCCACCACGTTCGGCTTCACCCCCATCGCCTACGCCGGGCTGGAGACTGGCGTGCGCGACCGCGCCAGCTACGTGCTGGAGCAGGGCAAGATTCGCCTGGTGTTGACCAGCGCGCTCACCGGCGACTCGCCGATCTCTGAGCATGTCGCGCGCCACGGCGACGGCGTCAAAGACATCGCGCTGGAGGTGCCCGACGCCGCCAAAGCCTACCGGCAGGCCATCGCCGCGGGCGCTCGCAGCGCGCTGGAGCCGACCGTCACCGAAGACTCTTTTGGCCAGGTGCGGCGCAGCGCCATCTACACCTATGGCGAGACGCTCCACACCTTTGTCGAGCGCATGGACTACGCAGGCGTCTTTCTGCCGGGCTACAAGCCGCTGGACGCCGAGCCTGCCGCGCGACATCGCGGCGTGGGGCTGGCGGCGATTGACCACATCGTCGGCAATGTCGAGCTGGGCAAGATGGATGAGTGGGTCAAGTTCTACGAGAACGTGCTGGGCTTCACGCAGATCATCCACTTCGACGACGAGGCTATCAGCACGGAGTATTCGGCGCTGATGTCGAAGGTCATGCAGGGCGGCCACGGCAAGATCAAGTTCCCCATCAACGAGCCAGCGCAGGGCCGCAGGAAGTCGCAGATTCAGGAGTATCTGGACTACTACGGCGGCCCCGGCGTGCAGCACATCGCGATGATTACTGGCGACATCGTGGCCACCGTGCGCCAGATGCAGGAGCAGGGTGTGGAGTTCCTGCCCGGCCTCTCCAGCTATTACGATGAGCTGGAAGGGCGCGTCGGCAAGATTGATGAGGACATCAGCGAGCTGCAAAAGTACGGCATCCTGGTGGACCGCGACGATGATGGCTACCTGCTCCAGATCTTCACCAAGAACGTGCAGGATCGCCCGACGGTCTTCATCGAAGTGATCCAGCGTAAGGGCGCGCGCGGCTTCGGCGAGGGCAATTTCAAGGCGCTGTTCGAGGCCATCGAGCGCGACCAGGCGCTGCGCGGCAACCTGTAGCGCCGGGGGAGAGAGCGTATGCCATCGTATACCAGGCTGGGCGAAATACCGCACAAGCGGCATACCCAGTTCCGCCAGCCAGACGGCAGCCTGTACAGCGAGGAGCTGTTTGGCGAGGAAGGGTTCAGCGGCGTCTATTCGCTGCTCTATCACAAGTTCCCGCCGACGCGCGTCTCGCGCATCGAGCGGCACGGCGCGGTCTGCCAGCAGGAGTGGTCGCAGGAGACCCATCGCCACCACCACATGCTGACCGGCGACATCCCCGCCGAGGGTGACATTGTGGATGGCCGCCGCACGCTGATGTACAACGGCGATTGCGTCATCTCGGTCGCGCGGCCTACCCAGGAGATGAGCTACTTCTATCGCAACGCGCAGGGCGACGAGCTGCTCTTCGCGCACGAAGGCTCTGGCGCGCTGGAGACGACCTTTGGCCTGCTGCCCTATGCGTCGGGCGACTACCTGCTCGTGCCGCGCGGCACGACCTGGCGCGCGCTGCCAGAGGCGGGCGAGCAGCGCTTCCTGATCGTCGAGGCCTATGGCGGCGACATCCGCCCGCCCAAGCGCTATCGCAACGAGTTCGGCCAACTGCTGGAGCACTCGCCGTACTGCGAGCGCGACCTGCGCGGCCCCGCCGAGCTGCCCCAGCACGACGAGCGCGGCGAGTATGAGGTGCGCATCCGCGTCAACGGCGAGGTGATGTCGTACTTCTACGACTTCCACCCGCTCGATCTGGTTGGCTGGGATGGCTACCTCTATCCGTATGCCTTCAGCATCCACGACTTCGAGCCGATCACCGGGCGCGTGCATCAGCCGCCGCCCGTGCATCAGACGTTCGAGGGGCCGGGCTTCGTGGTCTGCTCGTTCTGCCCGCGCAAGCTCGACTATCATCCGCAGTCGGTGCCGATTCCCTATAATCACAGCAACATAGACTCCGACGAGATGATCTACTACGTCAGCGGCAATTTTGGCAGCCGCCGCGGCGTGGGAACCAGCTCGATTACGCTGCACCCGCGCGGCATTCCACATGGGCCGCAGCCGGGGCTGGTCGAGAAGTCGCTGGGGGCTGAGCGCACCGACGAACTGGCCGTGATGGTGGATACCTTCCGTCCGCTCAAGCTGGGCGCCGACGCCGAAAAGCTCGACGACCCGAAGTACCCGTTTAGCTGGCTCGACTAGCCCCCACCCCCTAACCCGCTCCCCCGCTGTGCGGGAGAGGGGGAACCGGAAGCCCCTCTCCCGCGTAGCGGGGGAGGGGCTGGGGGAGGGGGCAGGCGCGACGATACTCGCAGTGGGAGGCGCGACGATGGCGCGAATCATCAAGTTCTTCGAGACGACCCTGCGCGATGGCGAGCAGACTCCCGGCATCAACTACTTTGCCGAGGAGAAGCTGGAGATTGCGCGGGCGCTGGCAGATATGGGATTCGACACGCTCGACTGCGGGTTCGCCATCTCTGGCGAGCCGGAGTTCGAGGCGATTCGGCTGATCGCGCGCACGGTGGAGAACGCCGAAATCTGCTCCATCGCGCGCTGCTATCCAGATGACATAGATCGCGCGTGGGAGTCGGTCAAAGACGCCGCCCACAGCGCGATTCATCCCTTCATCAGTACATCGCCGCTGCACCGCGAGGTGAAGCTGGGCAAGACGCGCGCCGAGGTGCTGGAGATGGCGCGCACATCGGTGGCGCGTGGCCGCCAGTACACGCCCAACGTGGACTTCGCGCTGGAAGACACCACCCGCACCGAGCACGATTTCATCCTGGAGATCGTCGGCGCGGTGATGCAGGAGGGCGTGCGCTTCGTCTCGCTCTGCGACACCGTCGGGTACGCGCTGCCGTGGGAGTTTGGCGCGCTGGTGGACGACGTGCGGCGCGAGTATCCTGGCGTCCACATCTCGGCGCACTGCCACGACGATCTGGGTTTGGCGGTGGCCAACGCGCTGACGGCGCTGCAACATGGCGCCGAGCGCGTGGATACCTGCTTCAATGGGCTGGGCGAGCGCGCGGGCAACGCCGCCACCGAAGATGTCGTCATGGCGATTCGCACGCGCCACGAAGACCTCGACCTGGACGTGCGCGTGGACACGACCAAGATCATCCCAACTAGCCGCCTGATTGCGCGGCTCTCTGGCATGCAGCCGCAGTGGACCAAGTCCATCGTCGGGGCCAACGCCTTCGCGCACGGCGGCGGCATCCACCAGGATGGCGTGCTGAAAGACGCGCGGACATATGAGATCATGCGGCCCGCCGACATTGGCCTGCCCGATGCCGAGCGGCGCATGTTTGTGGGCAAGCTCTCGGGCCGCGCCGCGCTCAACGCGCAGCTGCACGAACTGGGCTACGATCTCGATCCTGACCAACTGCGCTGCGCCTTCACGCTGGTGAAGAACATGCTCGGCAAGAAGAAGACGCTGGAGGAGATGGACCTGCGCCGCTGCGCCGAGACGGCCGTCAATCCCACCGCCGCCGCCGAAGCCTACACCAGCGAGGCGGCCAGCACAGCGGGCGAGTGAAGGGGCGCGAACCTCTCGGCCATGAGGAGGATGAACACGTTGATCGGCTACGCGCGCTCTGGCGGGTAAACCCGCAGGCTAGGGGCCTGCGGCCGCAAAGCCTGCCTCCGCAGGCTCGCTCCCGCTTGGTTCCAGCCCGCGCAGGCGGGCTTCGCGGCGGAACGCCCTTAGCTGCGGCTTCAGCCGCCCGTGGCCCCATGCTCGACGACAACCCCATCAACAGGTGAAACGGCATTCTGGCCGCGACCGCTAGTGAAACACGCAGTTTGCGAGGACAAACCCTATGGCAGATGTGACCTCGGCGCCGCCGACGCGGCGCGACACGTCCACCGTGGACAACCCCATCGCGGCGCTGCTGACGCCGGAGGGGACACTCACCGCAGAGGGCGAGCAGGCCGCCGGGGTCAGCGACGCGACCCTGCGCGACCTCTATCGCCTGATGGTCGTCATGCGGCGGCTCGACCAGGAGGGGCTGAACCTCCAGCGGCAGGGCGAGCTAGGGCTGTGGGGGCCGACGCTAGGGCATGAGGCGGCGCAGATTGGCGCGGCGCTGGCGATGCGCGAGACCGACTGGATCTTCCCCTACTACCGCGACTTCGGCATGGCCATCGTGCGCGGCATTGACCCCGGCGAGATTCTGACCGTCTTCCGTGGGCTGCGCCACGGCGCATGGGATCCGCATCACTATCGCTTTGGGCCGTTCGTCATCCCGGTCGGCACGCAGATTCCGCACGCGGTGGGCTTCGCGCTGGGCTGCAAGCTCGACCACGAGCAGACCGCCGTGCTGGTCGGCTTTGGCGAGGGCGCCACGTCAACCGGCGACTGGCACGAGGCGATGAACTTCGCTGGCGTCTTCAAGGCGCCCGTCGTCTTCCTCTGCCAGAATAACCAGTGGGCCATCTCCGTGCCGATCAACGAGCAGGTGGCCGGGCGCATCGTGGATCGCGCGGCGGGTTACGGCTTCCCCGGCGTGCGAGTGGATGGCGCCGACGCGCTGGCGATCTATGCCGTGACGCGGATGGCCGCCGACCACGCGCGGCGCGGCGACGGGCCGTACCTGATCGAAGCGCTGTCCTATCGCCTCGGCCCGCACACCACCTCGGATGATCCGACCCGCTATCGCACGGAGGCCGAGCTGGCGCCCTGGCGCGCGCATGATCCCATCGCGCGCGCCGCCGATCAGCTCCGCCAGCGCGGCGCATGGGATGACGCCTTCGAGCGCGCCTGCCAGAGCGAGGCCGACGAGCGCGCCGCCAGCATGCGGCAGACGCTGATCGCCGCGACGCCCGATCATCCCTCCAGCGTCTTCGATCTGGTCTATGCCAACCCGCCGCAGACGCTAATCGCTGAGCGCGACGCCTTCGTCGCCGAGCTGGCGCCCGACGCGCCGCAGGACAGAGGGGAGGGTCACTAGCATGGCGACCGCTACTTCCACCACGACCGTGACGATGGGCAAGGCGCTCAACCTGGCCCTGCACGATAGCCTGCGCGACGACAGCCGCGCCCTGATCTTTGGCGAGGATGTCGGCAAGCTGGGCGGCGTCTTCCGCGTGACCGATGGCCTGCAAGATGAGTTCGGCGCCGAGCGCGTCTTCAACACGCCGTTGGCCGAGGCGACCATCGCGGCGATTGCGCTGGGGCTGGCCGTCAAGGGCTTTCACCCCATCGCCGAGATGCAGTTCGACGCCTTCTCCTATCCGTCGTTCCAGCAGGTGACCAGCAACATCGCCAAGTATCACACGCGCACGGGCGGCGCCTGCCCGATGAGCCTGGTGATCCGCATCCCCTATGGCGGCAACATCGGCGCCATCGAGCAGCACTCCGAGAGTCCGGAGACGTATTACGCGCACACGGCGGGGCTGAAGGTCGTTACGCCGTCGAATCCCGCCGACGCCTACGGGCTGCTGCGCGCGGCCATCGCCGACCCCGACCCAGTCATCTTCCTGGAGCCAAAGGCGCGCTACTGGATGAAGCAGGAGCTGACGCTGCCCGCGCCGCCGGAATCCATCGCCCATGCGCGCATCGCCCGCGAGGGCAGCGACGCCACCGTGATCGCCTATGGGCCGATGGTGGCTGTGGCGCTGGCGGCGGCTGAGACGGCGGCCAGCGAGGGCGCCTCGCTGGAGGTGCTGGACCTGCGCAGCCTTTCGCCGATCGACTGGGAGACGGTCTACGCCTCAGCGCGCAAGACGAAGCGTGTGGTGGTTACGCATGAAGCGCCTGTCTTCCTGGGGCTGGGCGCCGAAATCGCCGCGCGGCTGATGCACGACCTGTTCGATACGCTGGTCGCGCCAGTCGAGCGGGTGGGCGCGCCGACCACGCCCTATCCGCCGTCGCGCTACGAAAAGCTCTTCCTGCCGGATGCTGATCGCATCCTGGAGGCCGTTGACCGCACACGGGAGTATTAAGACGCATGGGACAGTTCATGCTGCCAGACCTCGGCGAAGGGCTGGAGGAGGCGCAACTGACGCGCTGGCTGGTCCAGGTAGGCGACGAGGTCGCGCTGAATCAGCATCTCTGTGAGGTCGAGACAGCCAAGGCGCTGGTCGAGATTCCCTCGCCGTGGGCGGGCGTGGTGCAGGCGCTGCACGCCCTGCCCGGCGAGACGGTGCTGGTGGGCAAGCCGCTCATCAGCATCGCGCAGGGCGACCACGCCGGCGGCACGATCCCCGATGTGACGCCCGAAGAGGTAGCCGACGGCGAGGGGCCAGTGCTGGTGGGCTACGGCGCGCACGGCCCCGCGCAGACCTTCGCTCGCAGGCGGCGCGGTGCGGCGGTGGCGCAGGCTCCCGCGCCCGCTCCCATCGCGGCGGCGCCCGTAGCCCAGCCAGCCGCAGCGCCAGTCAGCGCGCCAGCAACTCCCGAAGTGGATGGCGGCGCCGTCAAAGCCACCCCGCTGGTGCGCAAGATCGCGGCGGAGCGCGGCATCAATCTGGCGAGCATCGTCGGCACTGGCCCCGGCGGGCGCATCCGCGTCGAGGACCTCGACGCCAGCCCGGCCAGTCCAGCTGCCGCAGCGCCCGCCAGTGCGGACGAGCCAGACGAGCGGCGCATCAGCACGATTGGCCTGCGCAAGGCCATCGCCGCCAAGATGACGCGCTCGGCTTCGACCATCCCGCACTTCACCGAATATGGGCTGTTCGACGCCAGCAAGCTCGTCGCGCTGCGCCAGCGATTGAAGGGCGAGCCAACGTATGCGGGCGCGCATCTGACCTTCCTGCCGTTCTTCGTGCGGGCGCTGACCCGCGCGGTCGCTGCCCACCCGATTATGAACTCGCGCTGGGACGAAGAAGGCTCGGCCATTGTGCTGCTGCGGCGCATCAACGTCGGCATCGCGACCGATACGCCACGCGGGCTGGTCGTGCCGGTGGTGCGCGACGCAGCCGCGCGCTCGCTGGCGCAGGTCGCGGCGGAGTGCGAGCGGCTGGTGGGGCTGGCGCGCGAGGGGCGGCTGGACCCCGGCTCGATGACTGGCGGCACAATCACCATCACCAATGTCGGGGCGATGGGGCCAGTCGAAACGGGCGCGCCGATCATCAACGCGCCAGAGGTCTGCATCATCGGCTTCGGCGCCATCAAGCCGCGCGCCACGGTCGTCGGCGACGCGCTGGCCGTGCGCCCCGGCGCCTGGATCTCCATCTCGTGCGACCACCGCGTCGTGGATGGCGCCTCCGCCGCGCAGTTCATGGGCGGGCTGATCGCCAGCCTGGAGGAGCCAGAGGCGCTGGCGTGAGGCGGGCGGGACCTCTCCCCCTAACCCCCTCCTCTCTCCCTGACACATATTAGGAAGCAGGCAAGACAACACCGTTCCGACCTAGCATCAGAGCAATCAACAAGTTCTGGTGAAAGGGGGAACGGTGTCATGGAGGCCTCGGTGGTAGTATGGCGCGCCTGGACA
>JAICVT010000541.1 GCA_025935235.1 Ktedonobacterales bacterium
AGTTGGCGCGGGAGCAGGTCAGGGCGCCTCCTATGGACCACAGCGACAGACGGGCCAACTGGCCTTCAGCGTGGGCGCTCCGTCGCTGGCCAACCTGGGGGCTGCGCTCTCACGCCCAGACCTCACTGCCACGCGGCCCCAGAACCTGCCACCGGAGTTCCACAGCATGTTCAAAGAGACCGAGAACATGCTGTGGGGGCCGGACCACAGCGACCCCGGCGCTGGGCCTCCTATGGCGATGCCCGCGCCAACCACTCCGCCATCCACTCCGTCGTCCGCTCCGGCGCCCATGCAGCCAGACGCCGCGTTCATGGCGCCGCAGCCAATGGCAGCGCCGCCGAGCGGTCGCCTCGATCAGCAGCCGCTTGAAAGCGCCACGCAATTCGTGCCGCCAGCCATCGCCGAGAGCCAGTTTGCGCTGGGCGACACTGAGACACGCCGCGCGATTCGCTGGGTGCAGTGGTTGCAGGCGCAGGGCGCGCGCACACGCGACGACGCGCAGCGTGGTCGGCCCACCGGCTCCCTCGATGCGCTGCTCGGCGGGCCACGGCCAGCGGCGTCAGCGGGCGGAGCCAGCGGCGCGCCGTCCGCCCCATTCAACGGGCTGCCTGGGCGTCTGAATGTGACCTCGCTGCCTACCACTGGCCCCACTGCGACGCCAGCATCGTCGGGCGTATCGGGCGCGCCAGCGGGGCCATCGAGGCCATCGAGGCCGTCCGTAGCATCCCGGCCGTCGGGGCCGATCCTGCCGCCGCGCGCTGGAGTCTCAGCCCCGCTCAGCGGGCCGCTGACGGGGCCACTGCCGCAGCCGCATCCCGACGAACTGCGCCAGATGTTTGCGCAACTGGAGCCGGGCGCCCAGCCCAGCAGCCATAGTCCCGCCAGCGCGCCCGCCAGCGTGCCTGCTGAGCCGTCAGATGGAGCGCAGAGCGCGTGGCCAGCCGCGCTAGCCGACGCCTTCGAGTGGCCGAGCCAGCCGGGCGCCGCAGCATCGGGCGCGCAGACGCTGGGGAATGGTCAGCCCACCCCCGACCTGACGCTGGAGGCGCTGGAGGGCGCGCACTCCGCCCAGGGCTATCAGCCATTCACGCTGGAGCCTGGCGCGCTGGCCTCCTTCGATGGTGGCCGGTCGAGCGGCGCGTCAGGCGGCGTGTCAGGCGGCGCGCCAACAGGCGAGACGGCCCGCGCGCTCAATGAATTCTTCCAGGGGCCAGAGGAGCCGCCGCTTGCGCCAGCCGCGCCAGAACGGGCTGCGCAGCCAACGATTGCGCCGACGGACTATCCGGCGCGGCTGGCGGCGGCGCGTGCGCTGCGCGAGCACGGCGCGCTCGACGAGGCGCTAGTGGAGTATCGCGCGTTGCTGAAGAATGCGCCAGACCTGCTCCCCGACGTGCTTGGCGATCTCGAAGCGTCGCTGGACGAGCAGCCAGAGCATCCCGAGCTGCATCGGCTGCTGGGAGACGCGCGCATCCGCCAGGGAGACTACATGGCGGCGCTGGAGTCGCTCAACCGGTCAGTCTCGCTGACCCAGCCCACCGACGAGTAGCGCGACGAGTAGCGCTCGCCTGACGCTACAGAGAGATGAGGAACGCCCGTGGAAACGATTCTGCAGCGCCTGATGGCGGTGGATGGGGTGATTGGCGCGCTGCTCGCCGGGAAGGATGGGCTGGTGGTCGCCAGCACGCTCGACGGCGACGATGAGGAGTTGCTTGGCGCGATGGCCGCCGCCGCCTACGACGCCGCCAGCCGCTACATCGAGCAGCTTGGCGTGGGCGACATCCGCCATGCTACCTTTGAGGCTCCCGGCGGCATCGTGCTGGTGACGGATGGCGGCGAACTGCTGGTCGTCGTGCGCTGCGCCGTGCAGGCCAACCTTGGCCGCATCCGCATGGAGGCTGGGCAGGCCAGCCTGCGCCTCGCCGAGCAGATCGGCAGCTATTAGCGGCGCCCCTCACCTCCAGTTCCTCTCCCAGCGGGCGAGCGGAGCGACTGGATTCCCCCATTCCTAAATGAGGCGCGCGGCCAGCCGGTGAGGTCGCGCGATAATGTGGTACAGGCGGTACAATAGAATGGCCCGCGCGCTGCGTGCGGGCCATGCAGTCATGACACCCAACCATTCTTGTGGAGGATAGACCCCCGTGGAGCGAACGCTCATCATCGTCAAGCCCGAAGGCGTGCAGCGCGGGCTGATCGGCCAGGTGCTCTC
>JAICVT010000137.1 GCA_025935235.1 Ktedonobacterales bacterium
CGCAACCGCGTTCGCCGCTACTGCCGCTGTCGCGCTCATCTGCCTGCTCGCCGTGGCGCTCTTCCAATGGTCCAACCTGAGCGGAACATCCCACGCGGGCGGCGTCGGGTTCCGCGCGACGCCCGACCACGCGCAAGCGACGCAAACGGCGCAGGCGTCTATGGGCATCCCACCGCTCAGCCTCTCCAGCGTGGCGATGATCTCCGCCACTGATGGCTGGGCCTTCGGCTCATCGCTCAAGGACGGCTGCCTCGTCCTGCATTACGACGGCGAATCCTGGAAGCGGAGCGTCGGCTCTGCCTGCGCCAGTGTGATAAGCATCTCGATGGTCTCGGCGGATGACGGCTGGGCGCTGGCGACTGCGTATAGCGATGGCCAGGCCCAGGAAATCTTGCACTATATGCACGGCGCCTGGCAAGTGCAGGCGACCTTTCCCGTTCCCACCGCGGCGACGCCCCAGGTTGATTGGCCCCAGCAGTGGTATGACCTGACCAGCATAGCGATGACCTCGCCAACCGACGGCTGGGCAGTGGGCGGGCGCGCTAGCCCGAACTATGAGTACAACGATCATGCGCTTATCCTGCATTATGCCAGCGGACACTGGACCCCTACGCCCATCACGGGCTTATCACCAGCCCAGGGCGCGCGGCTCACGAGTATTGCGATGGTGTCGGCGAACGAAGGTTGGGCGGTCGGGTATGACTATGACCCGAGCCTGTCTGCCTACCAGTCGTACATGCTCGTGCTGCACTACCTGAACGGAACGTGGAGCCGCGTCGCGTGGACGCACGCTGGCGCGCTCAACGGCGTGGATACGCTGCCAACTGGCGACATGTGGGCTGTCGGGACAGCCGACATGGGGCAGACGTCTGCCGTCCTTCACCTGCATGACGGCGCGTTTGTAAGCCTGTTGGAACCCGTTCCAGGCTCGCTCAACGCCGTGCAGATGTTTTCGACGCCAGCCGGAGTGAATGGCTGGGCCGTTGGTGATGGCGCCGCAACGGTCCACGATCAGGCGAGTGTGTGGACACGTACCGGCTATACCATCCACCAATTTACCATCACCAGCCTCTCGCTCCTCTCGCCAACCGAAGGCTGGGCGGTTGGTCGAACGGCAGGAGCCGATGCCCACACCAGTCCCGACTGGGCCGCGACGCTCTTCCATCTGCACAACGGCGTGTGGAGCATCTATCCGACGACGGGCATCTGAGGGCGCCTGCTGAGCGAGACCTGAGCGGGTGTGGATGGATCCATCCCGCCGTTTCGCCTCGCCGGGCCGCAGCCGGGGCACGACCCCACAACCTGATTGGCGCAGCGCTGGGCCTCACGCCCATCACGCAATACTCACTCAGGCGAACTCAGGACGACAGGCGCGCCGCCAGGTAGCTCAGTGGAGCGGGCAGGCGCGCGGAGGCGCGGCGCGCGGCGTCCACATTGCCATCTGGCGCGAAGAGATCGCCGAACAGCCCGGCGGCGGCGGCCCTGGCGTCGGCGTCCAGGTCGCCGCGGAAGCAGACATCGTGCGCGCACTCGATCACGTCCTGGATGACGCGCTCGCAGCGATAGTAGGTCACCGCGACCCAATCAATCTCCGCCGGCTGGTAGCCCTGAAAGAACGGCGCGCCCGCCTGCCTCGGGCCGCCAGCGTCTGGCTCGCCGACAAAGAGAAAGTCGCGCTCTTTGGGCGCCAACAGCGCGTCGTCCCAATCCACGAGATGCACGCCGCCCATGTCATCGCGCAGCAGATTGCCGGGGTGCAGGTCGCCATGACAGATGACGAACGGGTCAGAGAGACCACGCAGCCGCTCCGCCAGCGCGCGCATGGTAGCGAGGAGTGTGTAGATCAGAGCGCGCCGCTCGCGCCAGCGCTTGCGCAGCGCCTGTTCCGCCACCGTGTCGCCATCGAGCGTCGCACCATCCAGGCGCGCCGCGACCACCTCTACCGAGCGCGCGTAGTCGCTCACGTCGAAGGTCTCGTGGCGCAGCGACGCGGCGCCATCGGCTGGCGGCGCAACGCCGTGTATCTGGCGGACGATCTCCCCGGTCGCGCGCCACTGGGCGTCGGTCATGCCGGGGCGCCAGCCTGAGACGCCCGCGATGTAGGGATAGAGCGCGATGACCCATGCGCTGGCCGGAGCCGCGAGGCGCGTCCACAGGGCGCCATCCGTGGTGGGCAGCGGCGCGACGACCGCCCTGACGCCTCGATCCGCGAGATAGCGCGGCGCGAGACAACTGGCCGGATACAGCGCCCGCGAGCGCGCCTTGATGAGATACCTAATCCCAGCCTCGTCGGTGGCGTAGTAGATGCGCGCCATCGAGTCGCCGCCCAGCGCCTGCGGCTCCAGCGTCACGGCGGCGCGGGCATAGCGCTGGCCCAGGCAGGCGCGCACGAGGTCGTCTAATGGCTCTCGCACGATAGCTAGCCGATCTCACTACAGCTTGCGCTTGGGGTCGTACCAGCAGTGGCCGCAGCGGTCGCGGATCAGGCGGCTGTCATCGCGGAAGGCGCGCAGGTCGGCGCTGGCGGGCAGGCTGCCGCCGCCAGCCGAGGTTCGCGGCTCGCGCGCCTCCTCTGCCGCCTGTGCCGCCGCCACCTCGGCCTGCGCCGCCTCGCTGATCGGCTGGGCGAAGAGTTTGCGATCATCGGAGGTAAGGCAGCGTCCGGTGGCCAGCTCAAACTGCCAGCCGTGCAGCGCGCAGGTCAGCACGCCATCCTCGATCGAGCCGAAGCGCGTCAGGTCGGCGCGCAGGTGCGGGCAGCGCCGCTGGATGCGATAGCCCTCAGCCTCGAAGAACTGGTTTTCGTGCGCCTTCTCGCTATAGTAGCCCTCGGCATACTCCAGTCGCTCGATGGTCAGGCACTTGAAGAAGTTGTAGACGTACTCGTTGTAGGCGCCCTTGCGCTCGGCCTGGAAGCGGCACGAGAGGAACAGGTCGTTGATCCAGTCTTCGACATGGTGGGCGATCTCGTATTCCACCAGCTCTGGCGCCACGGCCAGGCGATACTCCCACTCCTCGCCCTGCCACGCATAGACCTCGCGCCGCTGGAAGTCGAGCACGACGGCGACGGTTTGGCAGTCGAGCAGCACGCGCCCGTTGATGCCGACTGAGGTGATGTCCGCCGCTTTGATGAGCGGCTCGAACCACTCCTTGAGCGCCGCCAGGATGTCTACCTGCCCGCGCGGCCAGCCCGCCTTGATCGTGGCTATCGTCGCTCGCTGGCGCGCCTGGTAGGCCTCCAGATAGGCGCGCTTCTGGCTGAAGATGGCGTCCACCTCGTCCTGCGGGAAGGGATGCGTCGTCTCGCAGCGCCCCGCCGCCAGCTCGATCGCCGTGCCAGGGATCATCAGGCGGCCATTGTCGCGCCCGTTGGCCTGCATGTATTCCAGGAAGACGGAGGCGTCGGGAAAGGTATTGACCGGGTCGCGGTCGAAGTCGTTGAGGCCGAAGAGGTCGTCATCCAGGAAGCAGGGCGGTCCCGCCGACGGCACGACATAGCTGGCGTTGATCTCGCTGGCATAGCGCAGCGCGCGCGCCATCTCGTTCTCGCGCTTCTTGCGCCCCAGCGCCTCCATCATCCTCGGCGGATAGAGGTAGACCATCGGATACCAGATGGCGCCGGAAAATTGCAGCAGATGCGCGTCGTAGGGGCCAAAGCCGATCAGCGCATCCAGGTCAACCGGGCGCGAGTCGTTCTGGTCGTAGATGCGCGTCTCGCCGTCATCAATCACGATGCCAGAGTCGCCCAGCGGCCCATCGGTCGGCGCGACCGAGGCGGCGATGATGAAGCGCAGGCCGCCGACCTCGAACGGCTCGTAGTTCTTCGAGTGGATGAACTTCGTGAAGCCGATCGCGCGCAACTCGCGCTCCAGCAGATCCAGCGGATAGTCGGGCAGCAGCACGGTCGTCTCTTTCGAGACATGTTCGCGCAGGAACTCTGGATCGAAGTGGTCGTGATGCTGGTGTGAGACATAGAGGAAGGTCGGGTTGGCGAGCGCGGAGCGGTCAATCGCCTCATTGCTGGGGAAGGGAAACCACGAGGCGAAATAGGCCGGGTTGAACCACGGATCGCAGAGTACGCTGCCGTGCTTCGTCTCGACAAACAATCCCGCCTGCCCCAACGCTGTGATGCGCATGCGCCTGACCCTCGCCTGAATAGTGGTGAACTCGGCTCATTGGCTGGTATCGCCAGTGGCGCGCCCTCACCCTGCCCTCTCCCAGAGGGAGAGGGTGATTCGTTGCGCCCCGCTCCTCGCGTTGGCAGGGCAGGGGTGAAAGCACACCGCCGACAGTATACCCCGCGCTCCAGGCGCCACAAACGCTTGCGGGACTCCCGGCGTATCACAATCCGCTCACAGCGCGGGGCGCGCCTCGCTCTGGCGGCCTCGCCAGCGGCGGAGCAGCCACGCGGCCAGCGCGCCGAGCAGCGCCAGCAGGGCAATGGCGCTGGCGGCGAGCGAGGGCCAGTGTGCCAACGCCCAGGCGCGCCGGGGATGAAGCTGCGCATAGGTCGGCGCGATGGCCAGCGGCTGCGCCTGCGTGTAGATGACCATGCCAAATGTGTCGTCGGGGATGCGCGCCTGCAACGTGACCGAGCCAAAGCGCGCGTTCGATGGCATCCGCACGTGAGCGACGAAGTGGCCAGCGCTATCGGCTACGAAGGTTCCCAGACGCTCTGAGAGGAAGGGATCGCACCGCAGCCCGACCATGCCCGGTATGGTGTTCTCCCCCCGGCAGTATTCGATGACGCCAGGCGCGGATGGCAGCCAGTGATAGCCGGTAACGGTCAGCGCGCCACCCGGATTGACCGCGATCTGCTCGAGATGGATGCTGGGGAATATCGAGGGCGGCAAGGGCAGCGGCCCAGCAGAGAGGCCGACATCGCCATAGCGTGGGCCTGTTCCCTCGGTGTCCACCATGATCCAGGTTTCTGGCGCGACGTTGGCTTCTGGCAGTACGGCGACAAAGTTTCCCTGGCTGTCTGAGGTGACACTCGCGGTGGAGTTCGGCGTGACCGTGAAGTTCGATGGCTGTGGGTTTTCGGTTCTCGGCGCGGTTTGCTGCGTCAGTGTGACGCGCTCATTCGGTTCCCAATGCAATCCGGTGATCGTCACGGTTTTCCCAGAATTGAAGGGGTCCTGGCTGGAGTTGATCGCCACCTGCGGGCCGTCGAAGTAGTTGATGTAGGTAAAGGTGAGTGGCATGCGGTGTCGCCCATCCGCTGTGTGGACGAGGAGCAACACATCACCGCCGTCCTGAGCGCCGCTGAACACGCCAGTACAGGTTCCGACGGGCGGGGCATGGAATGGCGTGAGCGCAATGGCGCCGCCAGACGACGCGGTTCCCCTGGTGAGGGCGCCAAAGAAGGCGTCATAGCTGAAATACGTCCCATCGGGCTGTTTGACATAGAGGTCCACCAGCACGGATGCGCCAGCGGGCCAGTCTGAGCCAGTCACCGTCAGCGTCGTTCCGATCGTGCCCTGTTTCCGGTTGAGCTTCGCGGTCACATCACCCGATGCGGTGAGCGTGGGCTGGCTCAACTCGTTCACGCTGTGTGTGCCACATGAAACAGACGCGCTCGCGCGCACAGCAGGCGCGCCGCTGTCCGCAGCGAGCAGCCCCATCGTCAGCGCCAGGCCCGCCAGCGCGCAGCAGAGTATCCGCCATCCTCGTCCTGTCATCGTCCTGTCACCACCTATTCCTCGTATCTTCCCGTATATCTTCCGTGTATCTTCCGTGTATCTTCCCTTGCTTCGTCGCTAGCTCGGTTGCGCTGGATTCATTGTCCGCCTGGCGTCAAGGGCGTGGTCGCGTTTTGCAACGGGTTTTGCAATGTGGTGGGCGCTCAACCCGCTGAAAATCAGGGCTGAGGCCGCACGTCGTATGCTGGAGTCCGGAGTGAGAGGAGAACGAACATCCTATGTTTTTGCATCACAGGCTACGCAACATACGCGCGGCGCTTGCTCTGGTGGGTCTGATCGCGACGCTGGCGCTGGCGGGCTGTGGGCCTGCCGCGTCGTCGAGCGGGAAGCCTACCCCAACACCGCCGCCCACCGCGACCCCCGCGCCGCGCGTGCTCTATCAGGCCGACTTCACCAATCGCGCCAGCGAGTGGAAGTTGCCGCCGCACTGGAGCATCGTCAACGGCGCGCTGGAAAACGACGGCCAGAGTTCCGCCGTCATCGAGCTGCCGATCCCCTACCAGGTGACGACGCAGAATTACACGCTCTCATTGCAGATTCTGACGTTGGCGGCCAACGGGCCAGGCGTCAACGACGAGTATGGCTTCCTGGGGAAGTCGCCATCAGGCAAGCGGCTCTATACCGCCGCGCTGACCGAGGTGGAGCATACGCTGCACAGCTACGCGGTGTGCTATCCAGCGAACCCTGACGCCACCAACAACAACAACTTCGGTACCTACGACTTTACACCGGGACGACAGACACGCCCGTATGTGGTGCAGGTGGAGGGGCCGTTCATCTCCTTTCTCGCGGGTGGCAGCCTCGTCGGCACGCCGGTCAAGAGCGCCGATCAGCTCGCGCCCGCTCAACTGGTGATCGTTGACCAGAACGTGCAACTGGTGGTCCAGAGCCTCACCATCACGACGCCATAGCGGAACCTCACTCCCTGTCCCCCTCCAAGGGAGTGGGAACCTCAGCCGGGCGCTGTGACGATGGCCAGCGGGCGCGCGATACCGCTCTGGCTCCCCTCCCCCGCCTCGGCGGGGGGCTGGGGCTTCACAGCCGCAGCGTGGCGTACTCTACAACGGCGCCCTGCATATCTCGGCCAGAGAGCCAGACGCGCGTCGAGCCATCGGCTTGCGCTTGCAGCGCGACCGTTGGCCCGTCGAGCAGCCCGATCGGCCAGGCGACGGCGCGCGGAGCGCTGGTTGTTCCACCCCACTCCTCTACGCCGCTGGTGGCGTCGAGCAGCACGCCGCCGTTGGGCAGCGCGGCCAGCAGCCCAGGCGCCGATCTGGCGTCCTGTGGCTGGCTGCTCCATGATGTCCACGGCTGGTTGCCCGCGTGGCTGGCGTAGAGCGTCTGCGCGTCGAAACTGGCGCCCGCGCAGACAAAGAAGGTCACGGCGCCAGAGCTGTCGCTGGCGGCCAGCAGTCCGCTGATGTCAGGGCCGGGTGGGCTGATCTGCGTCCATGAGGCGCCACCGTCGAGGCTGCGCCAGAGTGAGAGTGTCGGCGCCTGACCGGGCGGCAGCTCCTGATTGCTCCCGCCGGCCAGCGCGAGGATGGCTGATCCAGTTGGCGAGGCCGCGTAGGTGTAGATGAACAGATTGCGCGCGGCCAGCGCAGCATCAACGACCTTCCAGGTCGCGCCGCCATCGTCGCTGGCTACCAGCCTGCCGGGTGGGATGTTGCCGCCGCCTGACGCCAGCATCACGTCGTTGACGACGCCGTAGAGCCGCGCTCCCTGTGCGCTAAGATTGTTGTCTGTGATGTTGCTGAAGAAGTTGACCAGCCCCAACATCCCTGGCGCGGGCAGCCGCAGTTGCGCCCATCTCGCGCCGCCATCCTGGGTCACATATTGCGCCTGGCACGCGCCGGATATGGCCGAGGCCGACGGCAATGGGCAGCCACCAGATCCATTGTTCGCCTGCAACGTCAGGATGGCGACCTGTGGATTGAGCGGGCTGATGCTGGTCCTCGCATAAGTGACGTCGTTGGCGTAGTCAAGGCTCGCGATGGAGGGCGGCGCGAGGTTGACCCACGTCTGGCCGAAATTATCGCTGCGGCGCAGGCTGAATTGCGGCGCTACCCCCTTGTCGCTCTGCCCATAGGTGACCTGATAGATGACGCGCAGGCTGGCGGGCATGGCGCTGGCCGCGGCGCTCGACGCGCTTACCCGCGTCCACACCGCGCCGCTGGGCGTCGCCGTTGGGCGCGGCGTGGCCGTCGCGGTGGGCGTGGGTGGCATGGGGACCGTGGGATAGCCCGTAGCGCCTTTCGCGCTCGCTCCGCTGCCGCAGCCCACCAGCGCCAGCCCCAGCGCCGCCACTAGCGTGCCTGCCCATGCCACGCGAACTGCTGGCCGCCACCTGGTCGCTTGACCCACGCTGCTGTCTCCTGTCGCCGCTCCGCTGGCGTGGCGTCGCTGCCCGCCTGCATTCCCTGTCCAACTCTAGCAGATCGGGTCAATCACACGCTGTGACGCGCGTCTCAGTTGGGCAACGTGGCGTATTCGACCTCGACGGCGACATTATCATCAGTGGTCAGCCAGAGTTGCCGCGAGCCGTCGGGCAATGTCTGGATGAAGGCGCTCTGAACAGTCTGGATACCGGGAGGCGTCGCGACCGTCTGCCAGCCCTCAGCCACGGGCGAGGCGAGCCACGATTCGACCGCGCCACCGCACCAGATCATCACGGAGCCATCGTGCTGCATACCGAGCAGATAGCTGTTCCCGGCGCCTGAACAGGCCGGTGTCGGCGTCGGCGCGACATGGAAGCTGCCGCTCGCTCCGAAGAGGCTCCCCTGGATGTCGTAGGCGCTCTGGAACGAAGGGTTGGAGGTCGTCAGGAGATAGAGCATGGGCTTGCCGCTGCTCGCCACCAGCCCGGCGGTCATCGCCATGACCGTTCCGCTCGGCGCGGGGCCGAGGTTCGTCCAGGTCGCGCCTGCGTCGTCGCTGCGCCAGATGGTGAGCGGGGCCGAGGACGAGGACTGCGTACCGGCAGGCTCGGAGAGCGCGAAGATGGTCGAGCCAGTCGGCGTCGCCGCGAAGCTGGAGACGCGCTGCCCGGCGGCGGCGATTGGCGCGTCTATCAGCCGCCAGGTCATACCGCCGTCGTTCACGACCAGTCGCGCTCCTGAGCGATCGAGCGGGTACAGCATGCTATAGAGGCGTGTTGCCGTGGGCTGGACGCTCGTCTCGGCCTGCCCCTGCATGGTATTGTCATCCATCGCTGGAAACCCCAGGCTGCCGCTGATCGGGAGCGTGATCTGCCGCCAGTGTGCTCCGCTATCCTGGCTGATGAACTGGAAGAAGCAGAATGCGGGGATGACATTCTTCGGCAGACATGGCGCAGTGGAGTTGTCCATCTGCGCGTAAAACCCCATATACACAGTGTGCGGTTTGAATGGATTGACCATGCCGAGGACGACGGCTGTGCCAATGATGGGATAGGTCGCGTGGGCAACGTATGGCACTGGCAGGCTATGCCAGGTCGCGCCCGCGTCATCGGTGCGCCGCAGTATGATCCCGCTGCTGTCGAACCAGAACTGATAGGCGGTGTCGGGATTGGTGGGCGAGACGCTCAGACCATAGACGCCCGAATAGCCACTGATCTGTTTCCAGAGCGCGCCAGTGGGTGTCGCGGTTTGCAGCGGCGTGGCAAGCGGCGTGGTCTGCGCGATGGTGGGCGTGGCGCCTAGCGCGGGACGCCGCGTCGCCTGCTGCGCCAGCAGCCCGGCGAAGAGCGCCACCAGCAGCGCCGCCGCCACCAGCGCGCCCAGCCCACCCCAGCGCGGCAGAGCCGCCAGCCGCCCGCGCCGCCCGCGATCTTCGTCCTCGATGCGCCGCCGCATCGCGGGCCACGGGTCGGCGGCTGAGCGCGGGATGATCTGCTCGCGCAGCGCCGCGCCGATGGCGTCGTACTCGCGCAGACGCGCGCCGCACGCTGGGCAGGTCAGTGTATGCGAGGCCAGCCGCACCGCTTCATCGGCGGACAGCAGGCCATCGCGCCAGGCCGAGAGCGTTTCGGGCGAGACGCCCGCGGCGCACGAGAGCGTGGCGCTCGGCGCGGGCTCACGCGGCGTAGGGTCATCGCTCATCGGCGGCCTCCAGTCTCAGGTAGCCACGGCGGAAGCCCTCGCGCGCCCGGAAGAGCGCCATCTTGACCGCATCGCGCGAGAGTCCCAGCGCCGCGCCAATCTCTGCGCAACTCAGGCCGTAGACCTCGCGCAGGGTCAGCGCGGCGCGCTGGTTCGGCGGCAGCGCCAGCAGCGCCCGCTCCACCTGATCGCGCTCGGCCAGCGCGTGGGTCGGATCACTGCGCGTGGGCGCATCGTCCTCGGTCAGCGCGGTGGTGGAGAGCTGGCGCTGGGAATCGCGGCGACGCGCGCTGAGCG
>JAICVT010000482.1 GCA_025935235.1 Ktedonobacterales bacterium
AGGCAGGACAATGCGCAGAATTGAGTGGGCGCTAGGACTCCTTAGTGCAGCGCTGGGACTGGCGGCGCTGGTGTTCACCGCAACGCAGCATATCGTTCAGGTAATGCCGGGAACGGTGCTCTACGGCCCTGGTATTCGCAACACAACGATCATCGCATCGCTGCTCAGTTGTGGGCTGGTCGTGGCGCCGTCGCTGCTGGTGGCGCTGTTCGCGGCGCAAGACGCCCACAGGTCAGCGGCTGGGCAGGCGCGTGGCGCCTGGCGGTGGCTGACCATCCCCGGCGCCGCACTGTGCGTCGTCGGCGTCTATCTGCAGGCGGCCAGCAATCTATGGGTCGCTGTTGGCGGCTCCGCGCCCGCCTACAACTCCGAGATCAGCATCGCGCTGCTGTTCTTTCCATCCGCGCTCGCGGCGATCCTCTGCGCCGTGGTCGCCGCGCTGTCGCGTGGCCAGCGGCAGGCGCCCGCGCTGGCGTAGACTCTCTTCCCCGCCGAGGGTTGGCGTGGGGCGCGTGGAACCTCTCCCCCTGTCCCCCCTCGCAGGGGAGGGGTGAGGGGGGAGGCTGATTCCTCTGATTCCCCCTCCCCTCGCAGGGGAGGGGGTTAGGGGAGAGGTTGGTCGCCCTCCTCTAATGCCCCGTCATCAGATAGCCCGCGCCGCGAATCAGCATCTCGACGGCGATGGCTACCAGAATCGGCACGAAGATCTTGCGGATGGTCGTGTTGCTGAAGCGCGCCAGCGTCTTGGCCCCGCTAGTCGCGCCGAGCAGCACGCCCAGCGCCACTGGCGCGGCGTAGAGTGGGTTCATGTCGCCGCGCTGGAAGTAGATGCCCGCGCTGGCCGCCGCCGTCACGCCGATCATAAAGTTGCTGGTAGTGGTCGAGACCTTCATCGGCAGGCGCATAGCGGTGTCCATCGCCAGCACCTTGAACGTGCCGCTGCCGATGCCGAGCAGACCGGAGAGGATGCCCGCCACCAGCATCATGCCGAAACCCGCTGGCACATGCGCCACCTGATAGTCAATCGTGCGGCCCAGCTTGTCGTCGTGATAGCTCGATGCCAGCGCCAGCCGCTGCGCAAAACGGTCGTTGCGCACGCCGTGCGGAATCTCCTCGCCGATCTTGATGAGCAGCGGAATCGCAGAGACGAGCAGCACGACGCCGAAGATGACGAAGAGCAGCCCTGGCGCGAGGATGATGGCCAGGAACGCGCCGGCGATGGCGCCGATGGTGGTGGCGATCTCCAGGAACATGCCGACACGCAGATTGGTAATGCGGTCGCGCACATAGGCGGCGGCGGCCCCGCTGGAGGTGGCGATCACCGAGATGATCGAGACGCCGACGGCGATCTCAGGATACACGCTGAAGCCGATAGTCAGCAGCGGCACCACCAGCACACCGCCGCCCAGCCCCACCAGCGAGCCGACGACCCCGGCGACCACGCTACCCAGCGCCACCAGCGCAAAGACGCCCAGCGACGGCGGCGCCTGTGGCGTGACGGTCCCCTTGCCGAAGACCTCGCCCAGCACGAGGATGCTGGCGAGCAGCAGCGCCAGCACCAGCGTGGTGATGCCGACGTAGAGCCAGTCGTGTTCCAGCGCGAAGGCTCCGATCGAGACGGCGACCCGCACCACCGGTGTCGCCAGCAGGATCAGCAGCCCCAGCGTGATGATAGCCTCAGCATTGCCCGCCAGCACAGCGGGGATGACATCGCCAAGGTGGTGCGGATAGCTCAGCCCGCCCGCCGCGCGCGCGTGGGGCTGAAGGTAATACCACACGACTCCCACCAGGATGACGGCGGCGCTCAGCAGCACGCCGCCCCGCAGCACGTTGCTGATGACTAGCTCCGCCTGCCGCACCAGCGACATCTGGCTGTCGTCCTGCGCGTTGCCCCCGGTGTCGCTCTGATCCGATGAAACGCTCGTCGTGCTGCTCATCTGGCGCTATCCTGACTGCTTGTTCGTCTGGGTATTCTGATGCAAGCGTATCACGCCGCGCCCGGTTGTGGGATGGCGCCGCTGGTCCTGGCATGGGCGCCCTGACGCGCCGGGAATAGAATGAGCGCACGAGGCGCGCCGAGACACGCGCCGAGACACGTAAGCAGCGAGAGGGGCGCCGAGCGATGTGTGACACGGATGAGCTGAATCAGCCGGGCGACGCCAACCATGCGCGCTACACCGAGGCCAATCGGGCGACGTGGAATCTCTGGCTGGCCCGCGACCTCGGCTCCGACCACCACAAGGATGTCGCGCGCTATCGAGCCACTGGATCGAGTCTACGCCCGATCGAGCTGGCCGAGCTTGGGGCTCAGGTCGCGGGGCGCTCGCTGCTGCATCTGCAATGCAACATGGGCAGCGAGACGCTCTCGTGGGCGCGGCTGGGCGCGCGCGTGACCGGCGTTGACATCTCGGATGAGGCGATCCGCTATGCGCAGGCGCTGGCGGAGGAGGGCGGGCTGAGCGAGCGGGCGCGCTTCGTCCGCTCCGACCTCTACGCGCTGCCCGCCTCGCTGGATGAAACGTTCGACCTGGTCTTCGCCTCATATGGCGCACTCTGCTGGGCGCCCGAGCTGGAGGGCTGGGCGCGGGTGGCGGCGCGCTACGTGGCGCCCGGCGGCGCGCTGCTGGTGATAGACCTGCCCCCCATCGGCTTGGCGCTCGACACCGAGCGCGACGACGCCAGCGGGCGCCGTCTGCGCATCACGCGCCCGTACTTTCATCCAGATGCGCCGCTGACCGAGCAGGCGCCGGACGAGCCGCCCGTCTACGCCTGGGGCTATGGTCTGGGCGAGG
>JAICVT010000047.1 GCA_025935235.1 Ktedonobacterales bacterium
CCCTCCGGGCCAGTTTGACCTCGTGATCGCCAATATGATGCTGATGGACGTGCCCGACTATCAGGCGGCCATCCACATGCTCGCCGCGATGGCGCGCCCCGAGGGCTATCTCATCATCACGCTGCTGCATCCCTGCTTCGAGGAATCCGGCGCGTCATGGCCGCAGGCGCGCGCCGTGCGCACCAGCGAGTATTTCGCCGAGCATGAGCGCCCACAGCGCATTGGGACGCTCTATCACCGCCCGCTCAGCGCCTACATCAATCGGCTGCTGGAGGAAGGGCTGGCGCTGCGCCGGATGGTCGAGCCGCGCCTGCCAGAGGGCGTGACGCTCGACGGCAACGACCGCGACGCGCATGTCCCCAGCTTCATCGCGCTCTGCGCCCAGCGACTGGCTGCGCCATGAGCGAGCAGGCGATTGCAGCGATCGTTCTGGGGGCGGGAGCGTCATCGCGCATGGGCGAGCACAAGCTGCTGCTGCCCCTGGGCGGCCGACCCCTGATCGCGTGGAGCGTGGCGGCGGCCTGCGCCAGCCAGGCGCGTCCGGTGGTGGTGGCGCTGGGGCGCGCGGCTGAGGAGGTGCGCGGCGCGCTGGCCACCGCGCTGCCTGGCGCGCCCTATACGGTAGTCGTCAACCAGCGCTTCGCTCAGGGCATGGGAACATCGCTGGCCATGGCCATCGCCAGCCTGCCCACGGAGGTCGCTGGCGCGCTGATCTTGCTGGGCGACCAGCCCCTCATGCCTACCGCCGCCATCGAGGCCACGCTGGCGGCGGCGCGCGCACAGCCCGAGCGCATCGCGATGGGTGTCTACAGCGACGCATCTGGAAAACGGCGCGGGCATCCGGTCTATCTGCCGCGACGCGTCTTTGGCGAGTTGCTGGCGCTGGGCGGCGACGAGGGCGCGCGCGCCATCATCGCGCGGGCGGGCGACGACCTCACGCTGGTCCCCATCGCCGATGTGAGCGCCCTGCTCGATGTTGACACACTGGAGGACTACCAGCGAGCGCGGGAGTTGCTGGCTCAGTCGGCAGAGAATACACCATCGTGAGCGCGGCGCCAGAGGGCGAGTGAGGCGTCGTCTGGCTCCGGCACGTAGGAGCGCACCAGCGTCGCCTCGCCGCTGATGTAGGTATGGTCGCCCAGGCTGGCAGGCAACACCGCCGTCTCACCCAGCCCCAGATGAACCTGACGTTGGCGCTCGGTGACAATATCCACCTCGCCGCTCAGCACCGTGATGATGCGGCAGCTCGACGGCTGTGCCGGCTCTGGAACGGTTCCAGCGATCACCAGCCGCTCCAGGACGAAATAGCGGCAGGCGACTAACACGTGGCGCGCGACCAGGCCTGGCTCCAGCTCCAGCTCCATCGGCGTGACACGCTCCAGCGGCGAGGGCGTGTAGCGGATGACGTCGAGCGCACGCTCGACATGCAGCGCGCGCGGCTGGCCGTTGGCCTGGAGGCGGCCATAGTCATAGAGCCGGTAGGTCACGTCGGAGTATTCCTGCAACTCGTAGAGCGTGACACCCGCGCCGATGGCATGCACGGTTCCCGCTGGCACGAAGATCACATCGCCCGCGTGCGCCTCCACCGTGCGCAGCAGCGGCTCCAGCGTGTTGGCGGCGATGGCGGCGCGCACCTCCTCGCGCGAGCTTGGGCGCGCCAGCCCATAGACGATCTGCGCGCCCGGCTCCGCGGCCAGGATGTACCAGGTCTCGGTCTTGCCGAGCTTGCCCTGCTCGTGCGCGGCGGCGTAGGCGTCGTCAGGATGCGCCTGCACCGAGAGCCAGTCGTGCGCGTCGAGGAACTTGGCCAGCAGCGGGAAGCGCTGGCCATAGACCACCAGCGTGCGGGAGCCGAGCAGCGCCTGGCCATACGCCTCGACCATGCGCTCTAGCGTCTGGTTGGCGTGCGGCGGTGTGACGACAATGGAATCGAGCGCGGTCTCCCATGATTCGCCGATGCGCGTGCCGGCTGGCAGCGCCTTGCCCGCGATCTCGCCGAGCCGCTGCCCGCCCCAGATCGTCTCGTGCAGCGACGCGCGCAGCTTGAGCGGGCCGAGTCCAGCGTTCGCGCGCCCATGCGGCGCATCTATCTCGGCGGCGAGATCCGCATCCAGCGTCGCGCCCAGCTCGTTCCGCTCATCGTGAGCCGCAGCCATGTGCCAACACCTCCAGGGCCAATCGGGGCCAACGCGCGTGGGTAGAGCAGGCGAAGCAAGTCGCTCGCCGCATCAGATGCGACAAAGAAGCCGCGCCGCAAGATACAGTATCTCACGGCGCGGCTGGTTCGTCAGCGCGCGCGGGCGAATGGGCCAGAAGGTCAGGCGTCCCGCCCGCGCACTCATCCAGGCTCATCCAGGCTCATCCAGGCTCATCCAGGCTTATCTAGCCACAGAGGCGCAAACACGCGTCATCCGCGCAGAATATAACGTTATTAGTTAGATAATTGTTAGAAATATAACACATATATTGACGAAGTACAAAACATTTTGTAGACTTATGTGTGTCAGGGGCGGGTGCGAAGACGCAACCACTTCCACTTCGCCACTGCGCACTCGAGATAGTTGATCAGATCACCACACCACAGAGAAGGGGGCGTAAGGTATGTCGTCACTGACTCGTTGGGATCCGTTCCATGACATGACCTCCCTGCGAGACGCTATGGAGCAGTTGATGGAACGCGCGGTGCTGCGTCCGGGGCTGGGTCCGACGGGCTTCGGAGCTTCCTCGGTCGGGCTGATGAACGTCTTTGAAACCCAGAACCGCTACATCTGCCAGGCGCTGCTGCCAGGCGTTTCCAAAGACGACATTGAGCTGACGGTGCGCCAGAACACGCTCACCATCAAGGCGAAATTGCCCGAACTCGCGCCCAAGGAGACGCAAAAGGACGCCATCTACCTGCTGCATGAATTCGGCGGTGGCGAGTTCACCCGCTCAATCAGTTTCCCCAAGGATGTGGACGGAGACGCCGTTCAGGCGCAGTTCGAGCAGGGCGTGCTGACGATCGCGGTTCCGCTCGCGCAACATGCGCAGCCACGCCGGATCCAGATCTCGCAGACAGGTGAGCAGGGCCAGCAAAAGCTCACGGCGCCGACAGCATCGCGAGTGGTTGAGGAGCAGGACGCGAACGTCCATGAGCGCAGTCACGAGCGCGGCCACGAGCGATAATGCGCTCGCAGGGAAACGGCTTAGGCGCTTGGCATCCGCCGACTATCAATGGCGATAGTCGGCGGATGCTGTCAGCGTGTTCCATACAACCGCGCTCATGCCAGCGTGTGGCGCCCGACGGCTCACCACATCCACGCTGCTCCCGCGCGGGCATTCGCCGAGCGCGTGGCCACTCCACACTTCCCCCTTGCCTACAGATAACCTGCCAGCGAGCGTGACCAAACATGACGCAGCCGCGAAGCGCTGAATCGCGCTCTATCGGTGTAGCAGTATACTGAAGGGTGAGGAGCGCGCTGGTCGCAGATGCCGTCGCTGGCGCGAACTGCGCGTCCCATCGCCTTGAGGAGTGGCTGTGAGGAAGAGCTATGCGTCGCACACACACTGATGCGCAGGGAGTGGAGGCAGAAAGGCCACGACTTCCTGACGCAGACTTTCCGAAGTATTCGATCGCCGTGGCATCGGATATCTCCGGCGTACCGCAGCAGCAGCTGCGCAGGATGGAAGAGAGCGGGCTGGTCAGTCCGTCGCGCACAGAGGGCAAGACACGACGCTACTCGGACAATGATCTGACGCACATTGCGGAGATCGCCAACCTGAGCGACGAGGGCATTAATGCGTCTGGCATCCGCTACATCCTGCAACTGCGCCGGGACATTGATGCGTTGCGCGCCGAAGTCGCTGAACTGCGCGAGCGCCTTGAGCGCACGGAGGGCGAGCACAGCAAGCGACAAAGACGCTGAGCCGCGGCGCATAGCCGCGACACGAGGTGCGCGATAGCAGCGGAGGCATGCTACTCCGCGCTACTTCACGCTTATTCCTGAGACACCTGGAGCGCCGCGCCTGCGAGGCGCTGGGCTGCCTCAGCCACCGGAGTGAGAAGCTGGTCAATGTCAAAGGGCTTCGCGACCAGGGGAGCGCCTAACTCCTCGAGCGACTCGCCGCAATCTTCCTCGGCGCGTCGGGGGCTTGCGGTGACAAAGATGAAGGCATGGCGCGCCCGCAACTCTTCATCCTGAACGACCAATTGGAGCAAATCACAGCCATCCATTCGCGGCAGTTTGTGGTCGACTACGGCCACCAGCGGCGCAGAAGCAGTGCGGAGCAACCGATAGCCCGAGAGACCATCAGCTGCCTCGACAACCTGATAGCCTTCGTCCTCCAGAAGCGCTCGCACCGTTTGACGAATGGCCTCGTCATCTTCGATCACACAAATCATCGGCGCTGCCAGAAGCAGCGTATCATGCTCCTCGCCAGCGCTCGCGGTCGTGGCGCCAGAGTCGCCCGATCCTCCCTGCGTTTCGCCGCGTCCGGTGGTCATTTGTGCTGTGTCCTTGTCTGCTGGTCGGAGATGTGGCCGCTGGTGTAGATTATCGCGGATTGTGGTGAGAGCGTCCTTGTGTATCGCCCATACGCTTGAGTATGCGCACATGCGAGGGCGCGCGTCCAATACGCACAGCCTGGGCTCACAGTCTGGTCAGGCGGAGAGCAGTGGAGAAGAACTGGCGGACGCCCCACACCACGCGCATGCTGGTGTGAGGCGTCCGCCATGTGAGGTACGCGCGAAGAGGCGCCGTGTCTCGCGGCGCGGCTGGTTCATCAACGCGCGAGCGCCGAGCGGAGGCTCAGACGCGATTGAGCAGGTTGAGCGCCCGCAGCACGGTCTCGCGCGCTTCGGCGGGCGGCCTGTCGGTCATGGCTTCATCCACCTGGCAGCGCAGCAGCTCCATCGCCACGCTATCCATAGCGGCGCGAGCGGCGAGGATTTGCGTGACGACCTGCTCGCAGGTCTTGCCGTCATCCAGCATCCCTATGATGCCGCGAATCTGGCCCTCGACCCGCCTGAGCCGCATCTGCAGCTCCTGGTTTGACTTATCCGATTGTAGTGTCGCCATAGGGTGTCCCCTGCGCGCTCCACCCACGCGCATGATCTGAGACCTGAGACGAGGAACGACGTGAGGAACGATGCGCGCCGCTCATCGCGGGCGACTCAGCCTACGCCAGCGCGCCAAACGTAGACTCGATCTTGCGCTGCAGCACGCCACGGCCCACCATGCCGACGATGCGGCCGACTTCCTGGCCACCCTTGAACATGATCAGCGTGGGGATACCCTGGATGCCCAGGCGCGATGGCGTCGTCATGTTGTCGTCGGTGTTCATCTTGGCGAAGGTAATCTTGCCCTGATACTCGTCCGACATGGCCTCGAAGGTCGGAGCCATCGCCAGACACGGACCGCACCACGGCGCCCAGAAGTCCACGATCACTGGCGCATCAGCGCCCAGCACATCGGACGCAAACGACTGATCCGTCACCTCAATATACGAGCCAGACATGTCATCCTCCCGGGCCTCGCGCCCGCTGTCCGCAACGTGTATCTACAGATGTACCCTACGGGGGTACCGTATAAAGTGTACCATAGCCGCTCATCTCCCGTCAACGTGCGCCGATGCGCCATCCGCCGATACCACGCCCGATAGCGCCCGTACGCAGGGACAGATCGCGCCATCTCTGGCCATCTCCCGACGCCAGCCGACGCCAGCCGACGCCAGCATCGCCCACACGCGCTGAAATCGAGCAAAACGCTTGACAAGCGCGCACAGCTGTAGGCATTACTAGAACATATGTTTCACTTTATCTGGCCGACGCCGCGAAAGAAGGCTGGGAGAAGACGTATGCAGAGCGAACGAGAAGACCTGGAAGACGCCGCTCCGGCGCCGTCAGCGCTGCTGGCGTGTGCGCTCGTCTCGCCCTACGGGGTCGCAGAGCCAGATCGGCTGGACCTCGCCGAGGCGCTCCATGCGCAGTGCGCGCGGCTGACCGATCGCGTCGCCTGGCGACATCCGCGCAGCCAGGGCTGGCCCGACGCCGCGCTGCTGGATCTGGGGCCATGTCAGGGGAGCGAGGCGCAGTTGATCTGCGAGCCGCTAATGGACTGGCTCACCGCGCGCCAACTCATCGCGCGCATCGGCATCGGCCCGACGCAGACTATCGCCCAGCTCGCCGCGCGGATGGCCGCGCCGGGCGTGATCCGTGCGGTGGCGCCAGAGGACGCGCCGGGCTTCCTCCAGCGGCTGGCGGTAGAGGCGCTGGTCGGGCTGGCGGTGGAGGGCGTCACGCCGGAGCTGGTCGCACGGCTGCGGCGCTATGGGCTGCGCACGCTGGGGCAGGTGACGCAGCTACACGCGCGCGACCCGCAGGCGCTGCGCCGCCAGTTTGGCGCGGCGGGCGGGCGACTGGCAGCGCTGGCGCAGGGGAAGGACCTCTATCCGCTGCATGTGACGCCCGCGCCCGCGCGCGTGGCCGTGCGGCTGCGCTTCTCCTCAGGCGCCACAGCCGATCAGGCGCTCGTCGCGCTGCCACGGCTGGCGGCGCGGCTGGCGCAGCAGCTGGAGGCCAGCGGGCAGCGCGGGCAGGCGCTGCGCCTCGCCGTCACCTGGGAATCGGGGGCCATCACACGCGCGCGTCGGCGGATGGCGCGACCGCTCCACCAGCCGGGCGAACTGACCCAGGCGGCGCATGCCCTGTTGACCGCCATCCTCACGCCAACAACTGAGCCAGCCAGCGACAGAAGT
Source organism: Ktedonobacterales bacterium (assembly GCA_025935235.1). Classification (GTDB taxonomy): domain Bacteria; phylum Chloroflexota; class Ktedonobacteria; order Ktedonobacterales; family JADMIN01; genus JAKAIY01. Next base: position 6,736 of record JAICVT010000047.1, read on the forward strand.
GTGTCTGTGGCGGCGCTCGCGCTCGCGCTGGGCGACCTCTCGACGCGGCCGCCCGCGCGGCAGGGCGCGCTGATCGAGGCGCCGCAGGCCACGCCCGCGACGCCCTCGCCGGAGGCGACGGAGGCGGCGGAGGCGCGGATCGAGCGCATCGCGCTGGAGGTCGCCGAGCCACTGGCGCGTCGCTACGGGACGCCCGCGCTCTATCGGCTGACGACGCCCCAGCCAGACGCCATCCTGCCGGAGGAGCGCGCCCGGCTAGTGAGCCTCGCCAGTGGGCAATCGGCGCCCGCTACCAATCGCACAGCCAAACGGGTGTCTGGCCGGACGCTACGCCAGCGCGCCGAGACGCTCGACGAGGCGCTGAGCGACCACGCGGATGATCGGACGCAGGCGCCGCAACCGCACTGGTGGTGAGCAGCGCCGCCCGGCGTCCACCTGGGCGCGATCGGCGAGGGGATGAGGAAGGAGGCAGCGGCATGGGGCATCGCTACGGCAAGCCAATCGAGGCGCGCCAGACGCCCGGCGCCACACCGGGCGATATGCCAGGAGCGCCTGCCGCCTTCAGTTGGCGTGGCGTCTGGTATCAGGTGGACGAGGTGCTCAGCGTCTGGCGGCTGCGCGACCGTTGGTGGGCCGCGCCCAGCGCCGATATCGCCGATGTCGCCGATAGCGGAGCTGGCCGGCCACTCGCCGATGCGCTGCTGCCCACCGAGCGCGCCTACTACCGTGTGCTTTGCCGTGATACGGAGGGCGAGCAGGTCTTCGACCTCTACTACGACACCGCCACTGGCCAGTGGATGCTCGACCGCGTCCAGGATTAGTCGGGGATTAGCGGTGGTGAGCGGCCCGGCAATCAAAACCACGCCTGAAGGGCGGCCCTTCAGGCGTGGTTTCAACTACAGGTACGCTGCTCCCGCGCGGGGCTACCAGAAGCGCTCCTCGGTCCACGGGTCGGCATGGTTGTGGTAGCCAAGCTGCTCCCAGAAGCCAGGGCTGTCCTGCTCCAGGAACTCCAGCCCGCTGAGCCATTTCGCACTCTTGTAGGCATAGAGCTTCGGCACGATCAGCCGCACCGGGCCACCATGCTCGCGCTCGATCTCCTCGCCGTCATGCTTGAACGCCACCAGCGTGTCGTCGTCGTCAAGGTCAGCCAGCGGCATGTTGGTGGTGTAGCCCGTCCACGAGTGCGCCAGCACATACTTCGCCTCCGGCTTCGGCTTGACGCGCGCCAGCAGATCGCGGATGGCGACGCCTTCCCAGGCGTTGTCGTAGCGGCTCCAGGTCGTCACGCAGTGGAAGTCCGCCGTGAGCTGCACGCGCGGCAGGGCTTGCAGCTCTTCCCAGGTCAGCTCCAGCGGCTGCTCCACCGCGCCCCAGATGCGGAAACGGTAGGCCGCCGGGTCGAAGCGCGGCGTCGTCTCGTGGGTCAGGATCGGCCACTTGTGGGTCAGCGTCTGGCCCGGTGGCAGCCGAGGCTCGCCATTGGGGAGCGTTTGATTCGCCTGCGGATCGGGAGTCCGCCCGAACAGTCGTGAGATACCCATTGTGTGATTGCTCCTTATACGGATGCCAGTCTGCCGAGGCCATCGGCAGGACCATGCGCTTCCACCACCTGCATTATGCCGCGCGAGCCGAAGCGCGCGCCAATCAGCGCGCCCGCGCCGCGCCGCTTGAACGCCATGACGCACACTCATACCGCGGGATACGGCGCTCAGCCGTCATACTATAGTGTGCGCGGCGCCCACTTTGTTACACATAACCGCCAGCGCGCGCGTTGGATCATTGGATGAGGGCGTCCGTAGTGTGAGGGTGGAGCGAGCATGAGCCAGCCGACAGTCGCGACCGACGCGCCAGCGTCGCCAGCCGGAGACACGCCACAGTTGACGCGCGCGGAGCGGATCGTGGCGTGGTTGCTGCCATCGCTGGGCGACGTGATCTTCGTCTGCGCGCTATTCGTCGGGCTGCTCGGCCTCCAGGGGCGCATCTTGGGGGTGGATGGCGATGTCGGCTGGAATATCGCGCTCGGCACGCTGACGCTGCATCATGGGCTGCCGCGCACCGAGCCGTTTCTCAGCGGCATGCTGGGCCAGCCCTCCGTGCAGTGGGAGTGGCTGTCACAGGTCGTCTATGCGTTGGGCTTCGCCATCGGCGGACTGAATGGCGTGGCAGCCGTGGCCTCGTTGCTGATCGCCGCGACGCTACTGAGCCTGTATAGCATCTTGCGACGGCATGGCGCCTCGCCGCTGCCCGCCGTGGCGCTGACGCTGCTCGGCGCGCCGCTGGTGGCGATGGCATGGACGGCGCGGGCGCAGGTCTTCTCGCTGCTCTTCACGCTCTGGTGGGCCGAGTGGCTCTACCGCTACTGGCGGACGGGCCAGCGCTGGCGGCTCTGGCTCTTTCCGCTGGCCACCGCGCTGTGGGCCAACTTCCACGCCGGCTGGCTGGGCGGCATCGCACTGTTGGGGGTGGCGCTGGTAGTGGCGTGGCTGTTGCCGCCCGCGCGGCGCGTGGCCAGCCCACTGTGGCTAGGGCTGACGCTGGTCGGCTCGGTCGTGGCGACCGTGCTGACGCCGTGGGGCTTCAACTACTGGCGACACCTCATCACCTTCACCTTCAATCCGCTGATCGCGCGCTACACGCAGGAGTACCAGTCGCCGGACTTCCATCTGGCCGCGCTGTGGGCCTATCTGGCGCTGATCGGGCTGCTGGTGGCCGTCTGGCTGCTGGCGACGCGGCGCGGGCGGCGCATCGAGCCGCTAGGGCTGGCGATCTGCGCGGTCTGGACGACGCTCGGCTTCCTCTATGTGCGCTTCGTGCCGCTCTGGCCGCTGGTCTGCCTGCCCTGGCTGGTGGATGCGCTGCCATCAGCGCTGAGCCTCGATGCGAGCGCGCCAGCGGCGCAATCGGCGCCGGACTGGCGTAGAGCGGGGCTGAGGCGCTTGCAGGCGCTGTGGGGCAGGCTGGGGGCGGCCTCACAGCGCGCCGAGCGGATCGAGCGGCTGGTGGGGCGCGGCGTCTGGCCGCTGCTGGCGGTGGCGCTGCTGGCAGGGCTGGCGCTGAACAGCGGGCGGTTGCCCGGGCAGGCCAGGCCTATCCTGCATGCCGAGTGGGACGCGCACGCCTTTCCCGTAGCGGCGGCGCAGCGCCTGCGCGCGACTGGGCTACCCGCTGGGCGGGGATACAACCCGTATGAGTGGGGCGGCTACCTGGACGAGGCGCTACCGGAGTATCATGTATTCATTGATAGCCGGTCTGATGTCTACAGCCAGCGGTTTCTGGCGGACTACATCACCATCACAGATGTCGCGCCGGGCTGGGATAAGCTGCTCGCCCGCTACGATGTGCGGTGGGCGCTGCTCCAGACAGACGCGCCGCTGAAGCAGGCGCTCGCGCTGGACGGCTGGCGCTGCCAGGCGGAGGACAATCAGGGCGTGGCGACGCTGTGTGTGCGGCCCGCCGCGAGCGCGGACGCGCGCGCCACGCTCGTGAGGAGTGACGCATGAGGAGCCAGGCGCACTGGCGGCGATTGTTGGGCCGGTCGGTCGGTTGCCGACCACTCGCGGCGCTGGCCCAGGTGATGACGCTGGCGCTGCTAGCGCTGGCCCCGCTGCTAGCCGGGTGCAGCGCCTCGGGTGGCGGCGGTGGGATCAATGTGACGCTCGGCCTGCAAGGCTCGACCGCCGACAATCCCGCGCCGCCGCCAAAGCTGGCGACAGATGGGCCAGATCAGACCTATGCTTTCGTTTATGACAATCAGGTCTGGGCGCACGTCAAAGGCGCATCTGGTCTGACGCAGGTCACGCGGCTGACGCTCTCGGCAGGCGCTACCATCGAGTGGGGGCCACTGGTCTGGTCGCCGAGTGGAAATTCGCTGGCCTTCGCGCTGGTGCAGAATCTGGCCACCGATCAGCCGATCCGCGACGCGGGCCAGGTCTACTATGTCAACGTCTCGACCTGTCTCACCGCGCCTGGCGCGAGCTGCCCGGTGTATAATACCGAGATGACAGGCAGCGTCTATGGCCACACGTATGACTGGCTCAACGACGACTGGCTGATTGCGGGCGGTGGTTCCGGCATCTCGGCATATGATGTAAGTGATCCGAATGGCTGGCGCACCTGGCAACTGCGCATGACCGCGAACGACCAGCGCGACTACACCTGCGGACCGACGCGCTCGTATGGCGACGTGCAGATGGTCGGCACGACACTGTACTATACCTGCATGGCCATCGCTAAGCTCGGCGCGACTGGCGCCATCGGCACGGCGACGCTCAACGCGCTCAACCTGGACAACATCGTCGGCGACTTTAGCCTCGATCCCTTGACGCGCGACCAGACCATCGCTGGCGCGCTGAATAGCGCCCAGGGGTTATACGGCTATCAACTGCTCTCGCTGGGCAACGTCTATGCGGACCCGGATGGCCAGTTCGAAACGGGCGCCTGGCGCGTGGACGGCACAACCCTGGTGTATGAGCGCATCGGGAGCGTAGATGCGCAGAAGGATGTGGTCGCGCGCACACTCTGCCAGACGACCATCTATAATCTCGGCTGCAACTCACAGCCGATCAGCGGCCTGAAGTCGCAGCCGCTCTCGGCGCACCCGCAAATCGCGCTGGGGTCAGGCGGCGCGGTCGCCTACCAGGGTGATAAGCTCTATCTGAGCGGGAAATCTGGCACAGCAGCGATCAGCTCGCCGTATGCGCCGATCTGGCTCTCTGGCTCATCGGTGCTGGCAACCAACGTGACGGCGACAACGACCGACGCCTCTGGCGTGACGCGCACGAAAGCCAATCTGGTGATCGCACAGAACGGGTCTTCCGCCACGCTGGTCGCCGGGGCGAGCGACGCGGCGCTGAGCTGAGCCGGGCTGAGCGAGCGCCAGTGAGCGATGAGGTCAAGACGAGAACAAGACGAGAACGAGAAGAGATAGCGCGCTATGCGGTCGATCAATGACGACACGCCGATGCAGCTGGCGGTGCTGCGCAAGCTGCGACAGTGGGGGCCGCTGCCCGAGAGCGATGTCAGCCGGATGGTGAAGGGTTTCGTGCTGGTCACGGACGACCTGCGCGACATGGCCGAGGAGGGCTATGTCGAGCTTGCGTTCGTCGGCGATGAATATGTCGTCTCGATGACGACGCTGGGGCGCCTCTTTTTGGAGCAAGAGGAGCAGGCTCAGCCGTAGCGCCGCGCCCTGTCCAGACCTATCCAGGCGCCCTGACCGGCTGGCGCGCCTTCCCCTACGACATGATGACAACCTGAACACACGAAAGGTGTACCGATACCGTTGAGTACGCAACGCACACGGCCCGCGGGCCACGACAGCCACGCGGAAGGCAAGCTGCGATTCGTCCCGCTGGGTGGGCTGGGCGAGATCGGCAAGAATATGATGGTAATCGAGTATGGCGACGACATCGTGATCGTAGACGGCGGATTGATGTTCCCCGACCACGAGATGTTGGGCGTTGACCTGGTCATCCCCGATACGAGCTATCTGGCGGACAAGCTCGACCGCATTCGCGGCATTTTCATCACCCACGGGCACGAGGATCACATCGGCGGCCTGCCCTATCTGCTGCCCCAGCTCGATTTCCCGCCTGTCTACGCCACCAGGCTGACGCTGGGACTGATTACCGTCAAGCTCCGCGAGAGCCGCATCCTGGATCGCGCAACGCTGCACGAGATCATCCCCGACGACCATGTACGGGCGGGCGCGTTCGACGTCAGCGTCGTGCGCATCAACCACAGCATCCCGGACGCCGTAGCGATCGCGCTGCGCTCGCCAGTCGGCCTCGTGCTGCACACTGGCGACTACAAGTTTGACTACACGCCAGTGGATGGCCTGCGCGCCGACATCGGCGGGCTGGCGCGCCTGGGCGATGAGGGCGTGCTGGTACTCTGCGGCGACTCGACGCGGGTCGAGCATCCAGGCTACACGCCCTCAGAGCGCGTCATCTCCGATACCTTCGAGGAGATCTTCAACAAGGCAAGCGGACGCATCATTGTGGCTACGTTCGCTTCGCTGATCTCGCGTGTGCAGCAGGTGGTGGATGTCGCGGTCAAGCACAACCGGCGCGTGGCGCTGGTGGGTCGCTCGATGGTCAACAACGTGCAGATGGCGCTGGAGTTGGGCTATCTGCATGTACCCGAGGGAACGCTGGTTCGCGCCGAAGACATCAGCAAGATTGCCTCGAGCAAGCTGGTCATCATCTGCACGGGCAGCCAGGGCGAGCCGACCTCGGCGCTGACGAAGATTGCCAGCGGCGATCACCGGATGGTGCAGATCGAGCCGGGTGATACGGTGATCCTCAGCTCGACGCCCATCGTCGGCAACGAGCGGGCCGTGGCGCGCAACATTGACAACCTGATGCGCCAGGGCGCGACGCTCTACTATCAGGGCAAGGCGCAGGTCCACGTCTCTGGCCACGCCAGCCGCGAGGAGCAGAAGCTGATGCTGGCGCTGACGCGCCCGCGCTGCATGATTCCCGTACACGGCGAATATCGCATGCTCGCACAGCACGCCGAGTTGGCGATCAGCATGGGCGTTGATCCACGACGGGTGGTGGTGGCGCAAGATGGCGACATCATCGAGGTCAACGCGGCGGGCGACATCGGGATCGTCGGCCACACCTCGTGTGGCAACGTCTATGTGGATGGCGCCGGGGTGGGCGATGTCGGCCAGGTGGTGCTGCGCGACCGCAAGGCGCTCTCGAAAGATGGCGTGCTGGTAGTGACGCTGACGGTGGACGCCGAGACGGGTGAGCCGCTGACCCGGCCAGACATCATCTCGCGCGGCTTCGTCTACGAGCGCGAGTCAGAGGAGTTGCTGGAGGCGGCGCGGGCGCGCGTGATCCAGGCGTTCCAGAAGCACACGCAGACACGCGGCGGCTCCGCCGACTGGAACTACGTCAAGAACAAGATTCGCGATACGCTCGGCGACTTCATTTACGAGCAGAACAAGCGGCGGCCGATGATCTTGCCGGTCGTGGTCGAGGTGTGACCTCTCCCCCCAGCCCCCTCCTCTTCTGGGAGGGGGGAGTTCTTCTCGGAAGGGCGTGGCGCGGGCAAGAGAAAGGGGCGTCCCCGAAGTGGGCGCCCCTTGTGTATGTTCTGATCACGCTCAGGCGCGCTCGTGTGGCGGCCTGCTGATGGCGTTCAGTACCAGATGGCGCGTGGGAAGTGGTTGGCTGTCAACAGATAGCGGCGCTCGTCAGATTCGAGCAGCAGCTTGTGCATCAGCACGACATCGGCCTCAGGGAGGCCTACCGCCGCTGGCTGCACACACAGCCGCTCTGTGACTCTGCCGTGCTCCACGACCTGCACCTGGCCGGGACCGCGTGGAATGCGGTACATGCGGCCAGGGTATTCGCGGCTTGGCACTTCGAGGTAGCCGTTGAGTCCGAGCGCTTCATACTCATGCTCGTCCAGCAACCGCCGGAGCAAGGCTTCGGCAGTGCGCTCGGCGGGCACTGGCCACCACGATCGGGTGCGCAGCCAGGGCCAGATGCGTGAGCGGAAGTACGGACTCAACGTCAGAACCGACGATACTCTGAACATCACAACCATCATCGCGATCAGTGTGACGAACATGACTACCACGCTGGCGCTCTTCATGGTAGGTTCCTGGCTCAGCCGCCAACGACCCGCGGGATCATCACGATCTCTTGAGCGGTGGGATCGAAGGCGTCAATGCGCTCCGCCGACTTGCCCGGCGTCACCCGCACCGCTGTCGAGCCGCGCGCGCGCTGCTCAGCGAAGATGCGCTCGGCCTCTTTGATGGCAGCCTGCGCTTCCTCATCGCCAACCAGAACCGCCGACTGGTTCCACTCAAAGCGGTCATCGCCGTGATGCGATAGAACTCTCAGCACCCCCATAACTCGTGCTCCTGTCTGCTAACCAGACCTCTCGCGGCCTGATACTGGCACGGTTATTCGGCTTTCATAGTCGCCGTCCTTGTGCGACACCAGGCGTTAGGCCGGATACTCCGACTCCCGATCGCCGAAAAGCCATGCTGCCACAACCATACGTCCACTGATGGCGTGGTTGCTCGCCTGCGTTGCGCCGTGCGCTGTCACTGACGTGTACCCTCCCTGCCAAACGCGGTTCCCCGTCAAAACTGACCGCATACTCGGCGCCAAACTCGTCTGTAGCGCCGTTTCCTGGTCGCGGGTGGGCGAAAGATGGGGTCTTTCGCCTTCAACGCCTTCATGGCTTTCATGCGGACAAGCGCGTGAAGCATGCCAAACTACGCAAACGACGACATGGGCCGCGCGGATGGCATGCTAGCGCTCATCCATTCCGCGCTGCGCCATCAGGCGCAGTTGCTCGCCAAAGCCGCGCAGCTCCAGCCAACTCTGCGTGGAGCCGGTGACGATGGCCGACGCGCGCTGCAACTCGGCGATGGAGCCGCTGCCGGTGAGCTGCATGGCCACACCCAGCTCACGCAGGAACTGGTCGAGAAAGTCACGCACCGCCGCTTCGCTCTCCGCGGCGGCCTTCAGGAACGGGAAGCCCAGGCCAACCAGGCTAGCGCCGAGCGCCAGCGCGCGTGCGGCGTCCAGTCCTGAGCGTACTCCGCCGGTTGCCGTGATGGGAAGGTCTGGCGCGCCAGCGTGGGCCTCGACGACGGCGATGGGTGTCACAATGCCCCAGTCACGATAGAGCGCGCCGATGGCGCCCGTGTGATGATCGCCGCGATCCTGCGCGCGTTGCGCCTCCATCGCCGCCATGCTGCTGCCGCCCGCGCCGCCTACGTCTATCGCCGAGACGCCCGCCCGCGCGAACCGCCGCGCCTGCTCATAGTTAATGCCCGCGCCGGTCTCCTTGGCGATCACCGGCACGCCGACCGACTCGGCGATGACGCGGATGCCCTCCAGCGCGCCGCGCGCATTGCGGTCGCCTTCGGGCTGCGCGGCTTCCTGCAAGAAGTTCAGGTGGATGGCCAGCGCATCCGCCCCAATCATCTTGACGGCGGCGCGGGCGTCGTCGGCGGTGAAGGCGGGCTTGCCACGCTGCTCGATCAGTTGCGGCGCGCCGACATTGGCAATCAGAAACGCATCGGGCGCCTTGGCCCGCGTGACACTGTAGGTGTTGGCAAGTTTCGGCGTCACCAGCGCCGCGCGCTGGCTGCCCACCCCCATCGCCAGCCCATACTCCTGCGCGATGACACCCAGGCGCTCGTTGATGATCGCGACATCGGGATGGCCGCCGGTCAGCGATGAGATGAAGATCGGGTAGCGCAGCTGTCGCCCCAGATACTCGACTGAGAAGTCAATCTCGTCCAGGTTGACCTCTGGCGTCGCCTGATGGATCAGGCGGACGTCGGCCCATGACGCCGCCTGCGGCGCCGAAATGTCGTGCGCCAGCGAGATCTGCACATGCTCAGCCTTGCGCTGCTTGACCTCGTCGCTCATCGGTGAGCCTGCTCCTCTCGCTTAGAGATACGCGTCATGATACGCAGCAGGTCTGGCCTGATTGTATCGCCTGGTGGCGCTGGCTACCACTCCATGCCCGCTGCCTGCAAGAGCGCGCGCCGAACCAGCTCGCGCGCCATCTGAACCTTGTAACCGTTGTGCGCTAGCGGCGTCGCGTCGTGAACCGCCTGCTCGCCCACCTGGGCCGCCAGCTCTGGCGTGAGGCGCTGGCCCTCTACGACCGCCTCAGCCCCCGATGCGCGACGCGGCGCGTTGGCGACACCGCCCAGCGCCAGCCGCGCCCGCGCAACGTGGCCATCCGCCAGCGTCACCTGCGCCGCCGCGCTCACCAGCGCATAGGCCCAGGCCTGGCGATCCATCAGCTTCAGATAGACGCCCCGCGCCCCGGTCGGCTGCGCGGGAATCATGACGGCAACGATCACCTCCGCCGGACCAAGCGTCGTCTCGCGTCGGCGCTCGGCGGTGGGCGCGCTGATGAGGTCGGACAGCGCCAGCGTGCGCGCGCCCGATGGACCCACCACCTCGACGCTCGCCTCCAGCGCAAGCAGCGCGGGTGCGAGATCGGAGGGATGCGCGGCAACACAGGGGCCATCGTCGAAGATCGCGGCATACTTATTCTGGCCGTCGCGAGCGAAGCACTGGTCGCCGCCCTTCAGCCAACACTCGTAGGGACCGCGAAAATACCAGCAGCGGTTGCGCTGCATCAGGTTGCCGCCAACGGTGGCCATGTTGCGCAGCTGCGGCGTAGCGGCATCGCGCACGGCGGCTGGCAAGATTGGCAGGCGCTCGGCCAGCCCGGCGTCGCGCTCGATCTCGGCCAGGGTGGTCAGCGCGCCGATGCGCGTCGCGCCATCCGGCCCGATCTGAATGCCCTGCAGCGCGCGGGCGGGCTTCAAGTCAATGATCTGGGTCGGCGCGGCGAGGTCGGCTTTCATCAGCGAGAGCAGGTCGGCGCCCCCCGCGATCAGGCTGGCTGCCCCCGCGTCGCCGGATTGCAGCGCCGCGACGGCTTCCTCGGCGCTGGCGACGGTGCGATGCTCAAATGCGCGCATGGCATTATCCCCTCGTGTGATCGTCCAGCAGCGCGAGCACGCGGTCTGGCGTCAACGGCAGCCCGGTGACGGGCCGCCCGATGGCATGAGCGACGGCGTTGGCAATGGCGCCTGCCGTCGGGATGATTGGCGGCTCCCCGGCGCCCAGCGCGCCAATCGTGTTGGCGACGGGGTTGGCGCGGTCAAGCAGGACGATCTCGATCTCCGGGATGTCGCGAATGGTGGGGATCTTATAGTCGCCCAGATTCGGGTTGACCGAGACGCCCAGCCGCTCATCCACGATGCGCTGCTCGGTCAGCGCCATGCCCAGCCCCTGAATGATACCGCCCTCGAGCTGGCTGGTGTAGGTCAGCGGGTTGACGATGCGCCCGCAGTCGTGGGCCGCCACGATCCGCAGCACGCGCACTTCGCCTGTCGCGATGTCTACCTCAACCTCGGCGAATTGCGCGCCGAACGTGCGAACGATCACATCGTCGGCGTTGGGGCCGCGCATGCCGCGCGCCGTCACCTCGTGGCCTTCGAGTTGGCTGAGATACGCGCCGATGTCGCCCATCTCTTTGCCGGTCTCGCGGTTGAGGATAACGCCATCGCGCACATCCAGCGCATCCATTGGCGCCTCGGCGAGATGACTGATGATCTCCAGCATCTCGCTGCGCGCGCCCGCCGCCGCCATGCGCACAGCCGGGCCAACCGAGGCCAGTGTCATGCTGCCGCCACTGGGCGGTGAGTAGACGCCGAATTCCGTCTCGCCCAGCTCCACGCGAATAGCGCTCAGCGGGATGCCCAACTCTTCCGCCGCGATCTGCGC